>JAPLIQ010000003.1 GCA_026389025.1 Candidatus Babelota bacterium | reverse complement strand
CCCTCCCCGCTTTCCTCTGGCTTGACCAGAGGATCCAGGATAATTAAATCATTCCTTTAAAACTTTATTTATTCGGATCTATTACAAAGAAAAGATTGTTCGGATAAAAACATTTTTAAAAACCTGGATCCTCTGGTCAAGCCAGAGGAAAACGAGGGGGTGTGTGCTTATTAATTTAGATGAGCTTGAAATATATTAAAATAAGCGCACTGATAAATATTTTTTAATGTAGGATTCGGGTTATTTTATTTTTTTCTTTAAGTCGTATGCAGTAATTTTTACAACACCAAACTCTGAGCTTAGAAGCATTGTTGCAATTTCTTGATTTTGTCTTGGTTGCCCAATGATCCCATGGATGTTGTGTTTTAATTGTTTAAATGTTTCATCATTTAAAAGCATAATTGGTGGACGCAGTGTGATAAACAAATCTGATTGTATTTTTCCATGAAGACTTTGAGCTTGAACATCGCAATTTAAATCTTGCGGGACTGACACGGTAATGTTTCCATGATCACTATGCAAGTTTAAAGAATGCTCAGGTTGCATGCTTAGTCTTTGCACAAAAATATTTCCCTGTGTTGTTTTTGCTATCACCGTATTTGTTCCTTCAAAGATACTTATAGCTCCATAGGTGGTTTGCGCGTTTATAGCTCCAGAAAGATTTTTAATCGTGATATCTTTTTCTGTCGTTGCAATTTTAACGGGCAATGTTTCAGGGACAAGAATTTGTAGTGTCATAGTTCCTGATAGAGAAGCATCAGACTTGGTTGTTGAAACTTGTAAAATATTATCTTTGACATTGCATTGCAGGGCTGCGCTTTGAATAAATAAGTCAGAACCTTGCTTTCTAAGCTCGACTAAAACGCATTGTTGTTTCCAAGTTTTGATTGAAACGTCGCCATGCTCGCACAAAAGTTCTAATTTTTTGATATGATTAAATTCTTTGTGAATGATTTCTTCTTTGTTTCTGCTAAAAAAGGAAGAAATGCGTGATGGAAGCTTTGGTATAGAAATTTTTGTTTCTATCGGTATAGTAAATGATAACAGTAAGAGACTTGTGACTTTTTGATAAAAATTTTTCATAGAACTTCATCCTTGATGGTGGAAAAAATATGACTCATGGTCAAGACCGCATTCAGACATGCATCGCAAAGATTATACAGAATAATTCTGGAGTAAAAAACATTTTCGAAGAAATTTATCAGCAGGGGGGTCGAGTCCTTCTGGTGGGAGGCGCGGTTCGCGACTGTTTTCTCGGTTGTTTCGGATCAGATCTTGATTTTGAAGTGTATCATTTAACGTTTGAGCAGCTTCAAGACATCTTGGAAAAATTTGGAAAAGTAAGTTTCATTGGAAAATCTTTTGGTGTTTTACGTTTGCACGGACTTGATGCAGATTGGTCGATACCAAGAGTTGATAGCTATGGTCGTAAACCAACGGTAGAGTTGGATCCTAACATGAGCTTTCCGCGAGCTTTTCGCCGCAGAGACTTAACCATTAACGCAATGGGCATTGATCTTTATTCGTATGAACTAATCGATCCATTTGATGGATACTCCGATTTACAAAATAAAATTTTACGCTCACCTGACGTCACATTTTTCGTACAAGACCCACTACGATTATTTCGAGTAATGCAACTTTCAGCTCGTTTTAATATGAAGGTGGATGAAACATTAAGCCAAGTTTGTCGCACCATGGATATTTCAACCCTTTCCTGCGAGCGCATTGAAAAAGAATTTTCAAAGCTTTTTTTAAAAGCATATCGACCATCTATAGGACTGCGCTGGCTTGCTGAAATCGACCGGCTTAAAGATATTTTTGTTAATGTTGAATTTCAACCAAACTTTTATGACATCGTTGATTGTCTAGCTCAAGGCTACAGTTACTCTGATGATCAAAAATTATTTGCTCTATGGGGTATAATTGCACACAATCTGCAAAAAGATGAACTGCGCGACGTCTATAGTGATCAAAAAATTTCTCCAGCGCAACTGCTGCAAATCACAACATTTTTAAAAACCTATATCGGTTCTTTAGAGCTAGTTCATCGTGCTGGCATGATGAGTTGGTATGTGCGCTACGTTCCGCTTCTTGCTGCTCAGCAAGATTTAACAAATTACAAATGGCTGGCGCATTGGATTGACCCATATTTCAGTATGGAAACACTGGGCGCTATGGCTTCATGTTACTATTCAAACGATATGATTGAACTGTTTTTACAAAAAGCAAAAGCTGCAAAAGTTTTATATAAATCTGAAGCGCCCTTAATCATGGGCAAAGATCTTTTAGAGTATGCTCAAGGTAAAGAATTGGGCGACTTGGTCAAAAAAGCATACGATCTTCAACTGAACGAATCTATTTCTGATAAACAAAAATTACTGCAAAAAGTTTTAGCAAAATAAGTTCATTATCAAGATTGAATTCCTCCTAAAAAATTATGTAAAAAAATCATTTTGTTTTGTGCTACACTACAAAGCATAAGTTTATTGGTCGTAAAAAAATTAAGGAAATTTTCATGAGTGAAATGATGGGAAACAACGCTGTTTGGGGACTTATAGTACAGAGTGATTTTATGACCAAGATGGTCATGCTCACTCTTTTTTTTATGTCAGTTATTTGTTGGGCGATCGCTTTATACAAATTAATTTTACTTCGAATTAAACAAAAACAATGTCGTGAAGTTCTGCACGAAATGAGAAAATGCACAACGCTACAAGAAGTGTTGCAAGTCGCAAGTGAAAATAAAAAAACATTGCCTGGTTATGTACTTGTACAATTACTTTCACACGGCAAAAACGCACAAGAAACAAATTCTATCGAATTATTTCAGTTTCAAGCAGATAGCATCATTGATGATGTCTTGTACCAAGAAGAAGCGTACACTCCAGTACTAACAATCAGCGCATCAGTTGCAACGCTGCTTGGACTTTTTGGTACGGTGTGGGGACTTATTCATGCATTCGTTCGTATCAGTGAAAAACAATCAGCCGATATCGTTGCTGTTGCTCCTGGTATCTCAGAAGCTTTAATTACCACGATCGCAGGTCTTGTAGTTGCTATTCCGGCACTTGTTTTTGCTCAGTACATTGCTCTTAAAATAAGAAGCTTGGAACATAGCTTGGTAAGCTTGAGCGATAAAGTTACGGTCATGGTTCGTATGTCTATGACTAAGCAGTCGCCTGCAGTGCAGCATAAATCAGATGAATCTATCTAAAAAATAAAGGGCAGTAGATGAGAAGAAATCGCTCGCGTAGAACGAAAAACAGAGGCCACGTCATGCAAGAACTTTCTATGACACCTCTTGTCGACGTTGCTTTAACATTGCTTATTATTTTTATGGTTGCGACTCCAATGATGAATAATGTGATTAAAGTGGAATTGCCTTCAAGCCGAATGGATGACGGAGCAGTCCAGTCTCACTCTCAGCAAGATTTAACGGTGTACATTGATAAGCAGAGAAAAATTTATTTAAATGGTCAGCCGTACTCACTTGACGGGATTTTAAAAGAACTGAAAGTTCTTGTAAAAAAAGACAAAGAAGAAATCGTTTTTGTGAAAGCTGATCAATCTGTACCCTACGGAGCAGTCATTGATTTAGTTGATACGATTAAAGTTTCTGGAGGCGTCAAGTATGTTGCACTTGCGACTAAACGCGCTTTCTAAGAAAATATGTTCATATTTTTCACAGCGGCAAATTTTTTTAGGGCAGTTAATCTTTCTTGTGCTGTGCGCGCATGTAATAATTTTTGGATGTGTTGCTCTGAGTTCAATGTTGAGCCAAAAACGTGATGCATTTTCCATATCCTTGGCGCAAACTGGTCAAACATATGTTTTAATGCCACTTCAAAAAAACGTTGATAATTCTAAGCATAAGAATAAAAAAAGAGGCGCATCATCACAAACAAAATCAAAAGTGATGGATTATGAGTCGTATCAAAAACAAAAAAAAGAAGAACTTCGTAAAAAACGTTTACTTGCCAAGCAGTCTTTGCAATCTAAAGTAGACGCAAAAAAAAGCTCTATTGTTGCTAAAAAATCTTTGCAGCAAGTTACGCAGAAAGTACAACCGATTGAAAAAGCATCATTGGTTTTACGGTCTACAGCAAAACCAACACGTGGTAAAAAAAGCTCGCCCAAAAAAATAGCTCCGATTAAGCAAAAAAAAGAGCGGGTCAAGCAAGTTGTAACACTTGAAATTACCGACATTCAAACAGAGTGTGAGGAGCAGGAACAAATTTCGCCACAAGCAATTTTAGAAATTGAACCAGTTGTTGAACAACAGGTTGTTGAACAACCAATTGTTGAGCAAGCTTCAAGTTCTGACGATTCATTATCTGACGGAGCAGACCTTGAAAATGTTATTTTTGTTGGATATGAGCAATTGGATAATTCAATTATTGGATCAAAAATTCAACAAGAAATTTTACAGCATTGGAATCCTCCTATCGGAATCCCGCCAGGGGTGAGCTGTCAGCTGTGCGTTCATGTTGACGAACATGGTAATGCTAACAGTGTTAAAGTTACGAAAAGTTCAGGCAGGCTCGTTTACGATATAACAGCGCGCAAAGCTTTGTCTGCTTGTGCGTTTCCGAAAGAAATCTGGAATAAAAATAATACGATTACGCTAGGATCATAATGTTTTTCAAAAAATTGCTTACTTGTTTTTTATGCATGCCATCATTCTTTTTTCATTGCTCAGAGCAACATTTATCTACCGATTTGCAAATTGTCGTGCAAGCCCAGAAGACAAAAAAAGTATCGATAGGTCTCGTTGTTGTTGGCAAGCATGACGCGTCTTTAGACGGCTTTATAGAGCGTTTAAAGACAGATTTAGAGTGGAGCGGTCAATGCAACATTATAACGCAGAAAAAAGACAAGCTGCAGCATGCATCTGAATTAAAAACAATGTTTTCGGGTGATGTAACGCTTGCCATTTTTATTTCAAAATCTGGATTACAGTATACATGGCGTTTGTATGACGTGATGTCTGCAGAAATGATTGTTGGTAAAAAAGTAATGCAGGAAGATAAGCCAACAGCTTTGGTAGCTCACACGGTGGCCGATGAGCTGTGGCCAGAACTGTTTGGACATGCAAGTTCATTTCGCAGCAAGGTTGCATTTTGCAAGCAAATTTGGCGTAAAAAATATGGCAGAGAAAAACCATATAAACAAATTTGGATAGCAGATTTTGATGGATCGAATGCAACTCTTTTTGTAGATGCGCCTACCGTAAGCTTTGCTCCACGATGGAATAATGACGTTGATAGTCCTCTTCTTTTTTATTCTGAAAATACGATGTCAAACGTTCAGCTTGTGATGAGCAATATGTTTTCTAAGCGCAAAGTGATTTGCTGTTTTGATGGATTGAATATGCAACCATCATTTTCCTGCGATGGAAAACGTGTAGTGTTTTGCTTGTCCAAAGATGGAACAAGTCAGTTGTACCTTTCTCAAATTGACGGCATCACTCAAAAAAGAAAATTTGATCGACTTACCTTTAATGACGGAAACAACATTGCCCCATGCTTTATAGATAATACTCATGTTGCCTTTGTTTCTGATTTTGAAACACATAAGCCCCAACTCTATGTCCTTAGTTTGTCTGACGGGTCACTGAAACGAATTACTGATGGTGGTTATTGCGCCTGTCCAAATTATAGCCAAGTCAAAAAGCAGTTGGTGTATTCAAAAATGATGGGCGGTGGCATGCAGCTTTTCACTTACGATGTCAAAACTCAGGAGCATAAACAAATCACGCAGGGCGGTGGTAGCAAAGAAGAAGCAAGCTGGTCAGCTTGTGGAAATTATATTGTGTTTGGCTTAAACCAGGGACTTAAATCTCGCATTGCCCAATTAAATATGATTACGAGTAAGGTGAATTATTTAACGAGTCAGCATGATCATTGCACGTATCCTGACTGCTCACCGATATATTCTAAAAATCTGGGCATTTTAAACGCGTAATTATTTTTAATAGATTTTTAAAATTGATAACAAAAAAGCCTGCCAAGAAATGGTAGGCTTTTTTATTAACTTTTGAATTTTATCTTTAGTGATATTTCAGTGCTTTTGCAATAAGTTCTTTATCTTGTGCCAGTATGTCGCGCCAGTGCTGCAATTGCAGTACCGATTACTGCACCAGTTACGATGCCGCCTGTAAAACCAACAAATAGAGCATTCGGTATAAAATTATTTAATCTACGATTCTGTTCTTCTAAATCGGTTACTCGCGTGTTTGCGGCCACTAATCTACGATTCTGTTCTTCTAGCTGGTTTACTCGCACGTTTGCGGCTACAGCATTACTCGCTAAATCATTTAAATATCCTGGAGTGATTGCCACTACGGGAACTATTCCATTGTTTGTTGTCATACTTGTAAAATTTATAAATGATTGTTCTTCTGTAACAAGGTTATGGTCTAGTAATAAGGTGCTCAGGTTACTAAGTATTTCGTTTCTCGTGATCTGTGAAGTAATTGGATTAATTGCAGCAGGTTGTTGTTGATTAGGTTGATTGGTTTGAATAGATTCTTGTTGATCAGGTTGACGTTGTGGATTAAAGAGAGGGGCTGGAACAGTGTTTGTTTGAATGTTAAACATTGCCATAAGCATTGCTAAAAATGATTTTTTTGAAATGATTGTATTTTTCATAAATGATCCCTAAGTGTCCCTAATAATTTTTTAAATAGACAACAAAAAAGCCTGCTCTTTTACAAGCAGGCTTTTTTATTAAATTCTGAATTTAAAGAGTCAGAGCTTAGTAACGGCTGCTGCCGCCACGATCACTGCTGCCACCACGAGAGCTGCCAGAACCAGAGCGAAATCCGCCTGTGCTGCTGCCACCCATGCCACTGCTGCGGCGTTCGCCACCAAATCTGCTGCCGCCTGTGCTGCCTGTGCTGCTACGAGGAGCGAAAGATTCTTTTTTGCCGTGTGCAATGTTAACTTTTAGGCTACGGCCGTTTAGTTCTTGTCCGTCCATTGTAAGCGCTTCTTTAGCTGCTTCTTCTGTTTCGAACTTTACAAATGCAAAACCACGAGGTTGTCCTGTTTCACGGTTTGTTGGAATGTTGATTTCAGAAATAATTCCGAATTTTCCAAATGCATCTTGTAGTTCATTTTTATCAGTGCTGAAAGCAAGATTGCCGATAAAAATTGTTTGTTGGTTGTCCATGTTTTGAGACCTTCTTAAAGGAGCTGTGTTACTGACCGTTTCCATCCTATAACTTTTGGGATGTACTTTAGTATCAGTAATAAATAATAATAACTCTACTAGTATCTCATTTCTGGAGGCATTTGCAACACCAAAAATCAATTTTTATGGTTATTTTTTATCTTTTTTTAAAAAATCGTAGAAGGTGTCGACAGGATGCCGTTTTTCTATTACAATGAATAAAAATCTAGTGAGTTTGTCTTTCATTATAATGTAATGAAGCGTGAAAATATATAATTGTTATTTTGTATCAACAGCAAAAATAAGCGAAAAGGTATTATGAAACCAGATAAACCATTTAATTCATTCAACCCTAAGGGTCTTTTGGTTGGTATCGTTGTGGCAGTCGGCCTTCTAGCTATGCTTACACACCTTACCGAACACACAAAAAATATCGGAAACATTTCATATAAAGAGTTTTTGGATAAAGTCCGTGGCGATCAAGTTAAACAAGTTAAGGTAGCCGGACAATTTGTTGAAGGCGTCACTAAGGACAATCAAAAGTTCCAAACAGTCGTTGCAGAGCGACCGGGCGATTTTGACCTGCTTGAAAAGCATGGGGTTGATTTTGCAGTTTCTACACCATCTATGTCAACTGGTTCATGGCACGTGTTCATAGTAATTGGTGTCTTGATGCTCCTTGGTGTGATCTCTGGATGGTACTTAATGCGTCAAATGCGCAATGGCGGCAAAAATGGCGGCGGCGCTGGAGGCATTTTTACTATTGGAAAAAGCAAAGCTAAAATGTTTTTACCAGCTTCTATTAAAGAACGATTCTCATCTGTGGCTGGTGCTCATGAAGCCAAAGAAGATTTAAAAGACATTGTTGATTTCTTAAAAGATGCTGCAAAGTATCGAAGACTTGGAGCTCAAATCACACGTGGAGTCCTGCTTGTCGGTGAGCCGGGAACAGGAAAAACGCTACTTGCTCGTGCAGTTGCTGGTGAAGCAAACTGCCCATTCTTTAGCGTAAGTGGATCAGATTTTATTGAAGTTTTTGTTGGTGTCGGTGCTTCTCGAGTTCGAGACCTTTTTGCAGAAGCAAGAAAAAAAGCTCCATGTATCGTTTTCATTGATGAAATTGATGCAATCGGTCGTCAACGTGGCTCTTCTATGGGCGGCGGCAACGAAGAACGCGAGCAAACATTAAACCAGCTATTAACAGAGATGGACGGTTTTGAAACAAGCAAAGAACCAGTTATTGTTCTTGCTGCAACCAACCGACCTGATGTACTTGATAAAGCTTTAATCCGACCTGGACGCTTTGATCGACAAATTGAAGTTCCAGTTCCTGATTTGACTAGCCGAGAAGAAATTTTAAAAGTTCATTTGAAAAAAGTTAAAGCTGCGCCGGATCTTGACGTGAAGCGTATTGCTCGAGGAACACCAGGTTTTACCGGTGCTGATCTTGCAAACTTAGTCAACGAAGCAACAGTCATTGCATCGAAAAAAAATCTTACCGAAGTTGGCATGTATGAGTTTGAAGAAGCTCGCGATAAAATCATGCTTGGCACAGAATCAAAAACAATGATTTTGACAGATCATGATAGAAAAATGACATCGTACCATGAAAGTGGTCATGCACTTATTCGATTGCTGATGCCAAAAGACACAGATCCATTACATAAATTAACCATTATCCCGCGTGGTCGTGCTCTTGGCGTAACTCACTTTTTACCAGAGCGTGAAAAATATAGCCGCAACAAAGAAGAACTGCTCGCAACTATTGCAGCAGCACTTGCAGGACGAGCGGCTGAAGAATTGGTATTTAATGAGCTTTCAACGGGTGCGTACAGTGATTTTAAAGCCGCAACCGAAGTAGCTCGCTCAATGGTTTGTCTTTATGGAATGACTGACGAATTGGGTAAACGTGTGTACCTTGACAGCTACGACAGCAAGGGCGGTTATTCACAAAAGACTTTTGAAAAAATTGATGAAGAAATCACCAAGATTTTAAATGATCAATACGCTATCGCTATGCAAATGTTGATAGATAATCGAGATAAGCTTAATTTGCTTGCTGAAACATTGCTTGATAAAGAAACAATGTATGCAGCTGAAGTGTACGAATTGCTCGGTATCGAGCCTCGTGCAGATTTACGATTAGTATAAAATAAGTAGTATCAAAATTAGGGCCTTAATCGGGCCCTAATTTCTTTTTAACCTAATTTATTTAAAAGGAGTTTTGCAGTGAAGTATATTGAAACTATGCGCCCGATTATAAAAAAGGCTGGCGACTTTGTGATGTCACATTTTCGAGGCTCTATCGAAATTCATCGCAAAAAAGATTTAAGCGTCGTCACCAATGTTGATTTGATAAGCCAAGAAATGTTAAAGCACGAGCTATCTTTGGCGTTGCCCGGATCTGGGTTTATTGCCGAAGAGTCTAAAGATCACGACATTCAAGAATTTACGTGGGTCATTGATCCCATTGACGGAACTAAAAATTTCACACGCGGGATCCCTTATTTTTGCATCAACGTGGCATTAATGCAGGGCGCAGAGGTAATTGCTGCTGTGACTTACTATCCTGCCATGGATGAATGGTTTTACGCGCAGAAGGGAGAAGGTGCATGGCGCAACGGTATTCGCTTAAGCATGGAAAGCAGAGGATGGACTCAGGCTGGAGCTTTAGTGGTTGTGTCTGACTTTCGTCTTCGACAATGCGAGCTGCTTGGAAAAATTAAACATCAGTTAAAAGATATTGAACACGGGGTTCGTTTCCGTGTGTACGGGGCAGCGGCATTGGACTTAGCTTACTGCGCAGCAGGATCGTACGACGCTGTACTTTTTGAAAATTTGGGATGGTGGGACGCCGCTGCGGGCACATTGCTCATAACAGAGGCTGGAGGCATGGTCTGCCAGCATGACCGTTCACCCGTCGATCGATCGTTTCGCAGCTTGATTGCGGGGCACAAAGAAATTTGCGATTTAATAGTTCCTGCATTGTAAAATAGGGCTTTTTGAATTGATATTTTCAAGTTAGCTGGCGACCGAAAAGAGCTTTAGGAACCCAGTGCCAGGAAGCACTTTTTCTTATTTTGAGAAATAAGGTGTTATTGCGCATTTAAATTTGATAAAAATCGAAAAGTACGATATTCTTAGAGTTGAATTTGAAAAATTAAACCACCAGCTCTTGGTGGGTCGAAAACATAGTCGAAAACAAAGGTTATCATGTCACGAATTTGTTCTATCTGTGAAAAGCGGCCACAGGTCGCAAATTTAGTAAGCCACGCAAACAACAAAACTAAGCGTTGGGTCTATCCAAACGTACACAAAATGACGTTCATCAAAATCGACGAAACGCACAAAAAACGCGTACCAGTTAGATGTGATAGCGTGTGTACAAAATGTGTTAAAGCTGGCAAAATTCAAAAAGTTCTTTAAGGCTCAAAAGGTTAATTCCATATGGCAAATTTAAAATCATCAAAAAAAGCAGCGATCCAATCTGAAAAACGTCATGCAAATAACGTTGCTCGTAAATCTTCAATCAAAACTGCATTCAAAAAAGTTATCGTAGCTCTTGAAGCAGGCAAAACAAAAGATGAAGTACAAGTGTTGTTCAATGATGCTCAAGCACAATGCGCTCGCGCAAAAGGCAAAAGCACATTGCACCGTAAAACAGCATCTCGTAAAGTAAGCCGTTTGGCGCTTCGAGTGCAAACACATTTTACAAGCATCGTTGCATAGTAGTTTAAATCATTGAACTCAAGCTGTAGCTAAAAATTTAGAGCACGCTTTCGTTATTGAAAGCGTGCTCTTTTTTATTGTCCAATTTCTTAAATACCTTCTGGGGCAACCCTTGGTTGCGCAGCTGTCCTTCTTGCTTGCGCAATCTCATTATCTAAATGTCGTTGTTTGTCGTGTATGCGTTGCATTAATTTTTGATTAAGTGGTTGCCGTCTAAATTGTTGGTACGATTTATTATAGTCTTGAACGACTGGATCGATTTTTTTCAACAGTTCTGGCTGTGTTGTCTTCAAGACTATAAAAGACTTATGAAAATCTAAAATTTGATGAATTCTTGGTAGCTTTTTTCCTAAATCAGAAGTGTCATAAGTTTCTTTTATAATTTCATTAGGTTTATTTAAAAGTTCTTTAATTTTACTCGATGGATCTGTTCTATTGAATGCTGTATCGGCAATTGCTACTTTAGATGAACCTTTATCCTCAGGCATGCTTGGCTCTTGCTCAGGTTTTTTATGATACCAATCTTCAAAATCCTTACGGTACTTTTTTGCGTAGTGTTGTGCTTTGACTGCTTTTATTTTTTCCATGACTGGATGGGTATCTATTTTCACAAATGTTTTATAGTAAGGAGTTTCAAATACTTTCTTATAGTTTTGAACGATTCTATTCCATGTCGTATATTGCTCCTCAGGTCGCAAATATTGAGTCCCTTGTCCACGCCACGTAAACGTTGGTGTTGGTTTTGCAGTAACTCTTGCTGTAGAAGTTCTAGCTGCTGGTTGCAGCTGTGTATGCAGAATAGTTAAAATGAGAACTGTTAGTCTTTTCATAATTTTTATCCCCTTTTTAATCATAGTACCCAATGCGCCTGTCCGTATTCAATAGTTTTAAATAAATATGACTTTGCTTTAAGAGCTTGTTTGTTGCCTGTTTTGCTAAAACTTCTTGAGTTGCAATAATTTTTATGAGTATTTTGTAACCATATTTAATTGTCCAAATCTATTTTCTAAAAAAGGAGAGACTATGTTTTTAATGTATAAAAAGGAGATACTTTTGCTCGGCTTAAGTTGTTGTGTTTATCAAGGAGAGCAGAATGCTTCTTGGGCGGCTAGAAGGCACGCTACGACAGGACTTCCAGATTTCCATGCTATAAGTAAAGCTCGTGAGGCTGCGTTAAAAAATTTTAAAACTCCCGCTATTTCAACTGCTTCAAAAGCAGGCTTACCAAGTTCTACGGTAACAGCGCTATCCAGTCCAGCAACGCAACTTGCTAAGTTTAACACAGGCTTTATAGATGAAATGCAAACAATGCCTGCAAATGCAATGGTTTCATTACTTCCTGTCTCAGATTTTACAAATCAGCAAGTAGTTCAACAAGCTATAACAAAATTGTTTCAAGATGTTTATACAGTTGAAGACTTTTTATATCACCAAAGCTTTTTTACAAGAATGGTAAGCAATCTTAATAATTTACGAACAAATAAATTAATTCCAGCAACTCCGGCTAGCGATAAATTACTAGAAGGCTTAGCGAGGGCAACAGCTCCTGCTACTCCTGCAAAATTAGTTGTTCCTTCAGGCGATCAAATTGTTCGTTATCTAGCATATGTACAAAATACTCAGGCAGAAGCTATAGGACTATTGCCGTTTGGTGCTTCATCTAAACCTTTGATCTCAGTGGATTTACCAGAGCAACAGTTGTTTTTAACTGCTGGATTGGTTGGATCTGACATGTTTACAGAAGCTTTGTTGAACTATGAAGAAATTAAAGCGAGTTTGGCTGATGTGTATGAAAAATCTGGAATTATTGCTGGAGATAACTTAAATCAAAAAGCAAAAGAAGTTGAGAAGTTTTTTAAAGAAAAAGGTATTCATATACAAAAATACACAGAAGAAATTATTACTTATTTGATTCTAAATCCAAATGAAACACTTGTAAGCCTTTTGAATGGAGATGTGAAAGCTATAGCATCTGTTAAAGCATTTATAGATTCTGCAAAACCTGATTTTAGTAAGGTGCCTAAAAGTTTAAAAAATCGTGCTGAACAGCTATATGCAAGAAATGCTAAATTACATGTTCTTGCTGTTTCAAAATACGTGGTTGGAGCTTATGAATCTTTAGCCGTTGAAGTTGCTAAGCTTGGCGCAAGAGGCGAATACAATGATGCAGGAGTTGCGGGTGCTGACTCAGGAGCTGGTGAATCGACAATGTCTTTTGATATTCCAACTGACTGGGCAAATTATCTTAAATTTTTATTGGGACTTTCGGCTGGTATTGTTGCAGCTGATGCTACAGGTAAATGGTCTGATGCAAGATTTAAGGCTCAGCAAGAAATGGCTAATCGTGATGCACTGCAAGCAGCTTTTCAGTTAGAATTTGCAAAGCAGCAACAAGAAATTGCCTTGGCTGAAATACAGGGAGCTAGAGATAAAGAAGCTGCAATTGTAGCAGTACAAAAAAAAGCAGAGGAAGAAGATAAATCGGTTGAGCAAGTAGAAGAAGAGCAGAAAGAAAAAGCTGAAGCAATCCAGTTGCCAACATTGACAAGTTCTGATGTTGAAAAGTTAGAACAATTTCTTGTAGCTTTAAAAATAGTTCTTGCTGCTAGTGGATCTATTGAAGCACTACAAATATTGGCGTTTATTGAACTTCAGACAACATTTGCTTATCAAGTTTATTCAAATCAATACGGCGATAAGGAAATGTTTAACAATTTATTAGCATATTCAGCTACGCGTTCAGGATCAATTTCAAAAATACTTTTTAATTATTTAGATAAATTAAAATTACCTGCTTTTCCTGATTTAACAGCGAATGATTATGCAAAATTCATTCAAGATTTGCAAAAAGATCTTGCGACTCGTTCAGATTTATTCATTGGGTCTGAATATGATTCGTTGAAGAATTTGCCTGAATTAAAAATGAAAAATCGTCAAGCAATCGCGGACGAAGTAGTAAAATATTTTGTATCAGTCCCTCAAGAATACATGAAATTAGCGGCGAAAGTAGTAACGATAGTTAAACTTAAATCAATAAATTTTGCACAATCAGCAACTGAAATTATTAAAAATGTTCATGATTTGGTTGAAAAGCAAGATCCAGGTTTAGCAAAACAATTAGAACTACAAAATCTTTCATCCATAGATCAATTGTATTTAATTGGATATTGCAAGCAGCAATTTGATAGACAGCCGGCGCCAGATAAAAGTAAAAAGATTTTAGCAAAGGATGCACAAAAACAACTTCTTGCGTTAGAGGCAATGGTTGTAGCAAGCGATGCTGGATCAAAGCTTTCTGAAACACCTACTAAAAAAGTGTCTTTTGTTATTGCTGATTCGATGGAAGGCTCTAAAGTACAAGCAGTATTAGATCAACTTAAAAAGGCAAATCCAAGCATTCCTCAACCGTCTAAGGCAGATGTAGCCGAACTAGCTCAAACTCTGGTTGAAAATGAAGCTGAAATAAAGGCAGTTGTTGTTGAAGTTAAAAGAGAACAAGAGTTAAATCCAAATTTGTCGACAGAAAAAGCTGTAGGACAAAGTCCAGCCGCGCAAACATTGCAACCAACCTTTGCAGAGTCTGTGGTTAACGTCTTGCAGTTTTTTGAAACAATAATACCAACAGAATCATCTGTTGTAGTAACTCCTCCAGCAGTGAAAGAAGCAATTGAAGAATTCTGGCAAGAAGAAAAGGTAAAAGGAAAGCAGTGGAAAAAAGTGGTAGGCATTTCTCAGGAGTTTAAAACAGCTTGTAAAAAATATGCTGTGACATTAGCGCAAACTATTCTTAATGCTGGCAAAAATATCGTAACATCACAAGATTTGAAAGCCGCGTTAAATCAAAAAAACATAACAATCTTGGGTCTTTCAAATTCAAACAACATGGCATACCTGATGGGTTATGTTCAAATGAAAGTTTGGATGTTGCAAGCAAATGCTCCGCAAGAAAGTAGACCTGCGGCAAGTGTATGGCCTGTCATTGAATTAGTTAGTTCATTGCGATCTTAAAGTAGTGGGTTAATTTTTAATCGATATAAAAAAAGCAAAAGGGCTTTGTTGCAAATGTGACAAAGCCCTTTTGCTTGCGCGCAGATGTAAGATGTTTGAAATTAGTTGATTTTTTTCAAACTTTGAGAGTAAGTTAAAACATATTTCTGAAATTTTTTAAAAAGGAGTTGTTCATGAAGTTACAAAAATCAGGTTTATTGCTCGCGATTTTTTTGCTGAGCGTTGGAGCAGAGATTCTGGGTTCTGTTTCAGGCAGCAAAACATCATCTTGGAATAAACGGTTGAACATGCCGCCAGCGTGGGTCGGAAAAGATGTTAGTTCACATCGAAATCTAGTAACCGATACTAATTCTTACACTCCACCAAAAGACTTGGCCAATAGAAGATTTCTTGTTGATTGGGTAATAAAAAATGCTCGAGAAATAGTCGAAGATTTAGGATCAAGCCTGAATTTTGATCAAATAGAAAGATATTCAAATGATAACAACCTTCATATTCCACAAAATTTGACGGACGAAGAAAAAGCTTACATTGTTGAAGCTGTTAATTCTAAGTTTGGAGTTCCAGTAGCTATTGGAGCATTTCCTTCGGCTTGGACAAAGATTTATGCAGGAAGAGTAGCTCGCAATCTTGGATCAGATGTTACCTTTGAAAAAATAAAAAAATATGTAACAGATGAAAATCTTGATTCAAGAAGGTTTAATAATTATAAATTTACGAACGCAGATAAAAATTTCATTCTAGCAGCTGTTAAAGCGTTTGAAGGTGTTGAAGTAGTAGAGCATTCGGAACGCGCTCAAAATTCAGAGCATGTATTTAAAATTGTTGAAGTTGTTCAAGATTTAGCACAACAAGCGGCGCAAAATAAAGAAGAAAAATATCGAGCTGAAAAAAAACAACTTTCTAACGTTCTTGATGTTGTTGGCATGCTTAAAGATATGGAAAGAGAAGAGCAAAAAGCAAGAGATAGAAAAGAAAGAGATTTAGAAGATTCGAGAAAAGCAGCAATGCAACAGCAGCTTGATCGTACTCTTGAAGTTGTTAAGTTTGTAAGCAGTGCAGATCATGGTGGTACGCAGAAGGTTGCAAAGAAATACAAAGAAGCAGAAGCTTTGAAAAAAGCTCAAGAAAAAATAGAATCAGATAAAACAAAAGAATTGCAACAAAAACGAGAAATATTAGAAGCTGATTTAAAAGCTCTTGAAGAAAAGCTGAATAAAAGTATGAGCAATTTTGAAAGAGCAGCTTCAGAAGCTGATCGAACAAAACTAGAAAATGAGATAGCAAAAATAGTAAACCAAGAAAAAGTACGAGCAGATAGAGCAGCCAGAAAAAGTAGTTCATATGATTCATTAGACGTAGAAGGCGGCTTAGCTTTGTTAGACAATTTTGAAGAGAATGTAAAGCAAGCAGAAGAAGTTAAGGAAAAACTAGAGGCGTTGGTAGATGAGCAAGAAGAATCGACAACAGGTGCAGATAAAGCAGCATTAGATGCAGAAATAGAAAACCTAGCAGAAGATCTTCAAGAAAAACTAAAAGCTTTAGTTAGTCAGGAAGAAGATGCAAGACTATTGTTACAACGCAACCAAGGAGTAAGTCGATTAAAAACAGGTAAGGATAAAGAACAAGCAGAAGCAAGAATAGCACAAGAAAAAGCGCGCTTGGATGAAGAGGCGGCAAAGGTAAAAAGCATGATTAATGTCCTAAATGGTTTTGGATTTTAGACTATAAAGAAATAAGAGAATAAAAAAAAGTCCTTGCCGTAAAAAGCAGGGACTTTTTTTATGAATCAATTTCCAGCAGCTTCTAGATTTTTATTTCGTAACCATTTCATATAACTTACTAAAAATTGATGTGACGCCTTAACTGCAAAAGTAGATTTACCCACATGCTCCAGGAGCATAACGAGCACGAGCGGCTCAGTGTCATCCGTATAAAAATAACTTACAAACCAAGCATGTTCTCTGTGCAGACGATTAGTTGCAACCTCTTCAGGATCTTCGCTGTTTAGTCTCGTTCTGGTTTGTGCGGTTCCTGTTTTTGCATAGATAGTAAGGTTGCCCACTTTATGCATGCGGCGGCCAGTTCCCGTTAAGGCTACCGATCTCATGCACGTTTGTAAAAATTGACGGGTATGATTACTGATGTTAATTGGTTTTTTTTCTATTTCGCTGTCCATGGTAATGCGCGGCTTGACCAAATAACCATGAAATATAGAACCGATCATGCATGCCACTTGAATTGGCGTGACGAGCAAAAAGCTTTGGCCAATGGAAGCAGAAAGTGTTTCCCCGGTCCACCAACGCTCACCTTTGTTTGCAATTTTCCATTCGTTGGTTGGTACCAGTCCATGTTGCTCTGAAAAAGGAACATTTGTTTTGCTCCCCAGTCCAAATTCAAAAGCATAGCTCGCAAGGGTGTCGATATGCATATGTTTAGCCATTTCATAAAATGGAATGTTGCATGAAAAAGCAAGACACTCTTCTGCTGAAATTCTTCCATGGCCATTATGTTTGTGGCAGTAATATTTTCGATCTTTAAACGTATGAAATCCATTACAGACAAAAGTCGTTTGAGTTGTCATTAATTTTTCTTCAAGTGCGGTAGCAATCGTTACTAATTTGAAAACAGATGCTGGAGGATAGCTTGCATTAAACACGCGATTTAAAAATATTTTCTGTTGCTGCATCTCTTGCCACTCTTGGGGAGATAGTTTTTTAGAAAAAATAGTTGGTTGAAAGTTTGGCTTAGAAACTAAACCTTTGATCAGTCCAGTTTTTGGATCAAGCACGATGCATGAGCCTTCAATTTGATCAGCCATAGCGCTTTCAAGCATAAGCTGAATATCAAGGTCAATGCTTGTTTTAATATCTTCGCCTGCGCTGCCTTGTTTAATTTCTTGGCAGTCAAGCAGTGAGCCAAATGAGTTAATCGATTGACGTAAAATTCCAGGATCTCCGCGTAAAGTTTCCTCACAAATTTTTTCAAGACCCATTTTTCCCGATGTGGCAGCTTGCATGTCTCCAAGGTATCCCAGGATGTGACTTGCAAGTGTGTCGTATGGGTAGAACCGTTCAAATCTCGTTTTAAACGTAAGATTTAAAACATCTGAGCACTGTTCTGCTATCAGGCTTAATTGTTCGCTCGTGATGCTTTCTGCTATGACTATTTCAGTAGAGAATTTTTCAGCACGTTTAATTTTTTGCAGCGGTATTGGTTCGTAGCCTAAAACTTCATTGATTTTATTGATTGCTTTTTCTTGCGGCTGCGTAAGTGGCGAGCAGCCAGTTCCTTTCCAGATCAGCTCTGTGACCGGTTGATTCATTGCCATGGGCACGCCATTGCAGTCTAAAATATTTCCACGTTGTGCTGGAACAGTTTTGAAACGTAAAAAGTTTTTTTCACCTGATGTGGCAAAGCGTTGGTACTGAATAATTTGAAGATACCCGAGTCTGAGAGTAATGACGCCAAAGTAGAGCAAAATGAGCCATGAAAGGTGGATGAGTTTTTTATCATACATGTTATGTAGTGAGAACATTGCGGCCTTGGTTTAAGATATTTTTTATGGGTATAAAAGAAAATATCTTTTTTGGTAGGAATGCACAAGCAAGTTTATTTTTTTACTCGCTTTTCTCACTCAAAAACGCCATCGGATTAATTCTTTGGTACAACTCTTTTAAATCTTTAGTTGCAATGTGCGTGTACCGTTCAGTTGTTGACAGTGACGCATGGCCCAACAGTTCTTGAAGCGCTCGTAAATTCATGCCGGCATTGAGCAAATGTGTTGCAAATGAATGACGAAGTTTATGAGGAGTTAGTATTTTTTTATGAGGTAATTTTTTGCTGAGCTTGCTAAAAATATCTTGCAGCGAGCGATCCATAAACTTATTACCACTCGTGCTCACGAAAAAATAATCATTGTCATGATTTTGTAAATCGATAACGCGTTCTTCTCTCAGGTAGCGCAACATTTTTTCTTTGGCTTTTTCTCCAAAAAGTACAATCCGTTGCTTGTTACCTTTTCCCGTTATCAAAATAGATTTTTGGTCAAAGTCGATGTCAGAAAGTTTCATACCGGTCAGCTCCGAGCATCGTACTCCGGTCGCGTATAAAGTTTCAAGCATAGCTCTATCGCGTAAAGGACGCTTGGTTGGATAATCTTTGTCAGGCAAAGTATCGAGAAGGTAGGTGATTTCTTCAAGGGTCAAATAACTTGGTAATTTTTTATCAATGCGAGGTGCCGTCAATTTTAAGTTGATTAAAATATTGCAGCTGTGAAGATAGGTGCCGTACGATTTAAAGCAGGCAATTTTGCGAGCAATAGAACTTTTTTGTATTTTGAGTGTGTACAAATGCATGAAAAATTTTTCTAGGATTTCTTGCATGGTAAACGATGATGCTGGATGAGCGTCGTTTGTTTTTTTCCAGAATGTGAAAAATTGATTTAAATCATATTGATATGATTTATAGGTGTTTAAAGCGACGTTACGTTCAACGTCTAAATGAGTTAAGAAATCTTCTTTTTTTTCATAGGCTTGATCATACTTCATTGCGTTTCTCCCTTTTGCCTAATCTAAATCAAATGAAAATCCTTGCAACGTCTATTAACCGATGACCTGTTAACGCCAAGTAAATCAGCAATTTTTGTTTGACTGCCTAATTTTTTCCACAAAGATGTCATAAGTTGAATATCTTTAAGTGCGTGTTTGCCAAGCTGCGTAGCCAGTTGCAATTCAGGACATGAACTATCAAACATTTTAGGGCCGCTTAATTTTTCTTCTTGGCTTATGCCAGACTGCGTTGATTTCATCATCATAAGCGTTTGGATTTTTTGTTTAAATTCAAACAAACTCGGGATGCGTTTTTCAATCAAAGCCTCTTTTTCTTTGTAGTTGAGAGGAGTTAGACTTTTGCTACCAGCATCTTGTAAGTTTTGATACATGAACCCATCAATGATAAGCGAAAGCTCTTGATGGTCCATGGTCACCAGTGATGGCAGGCGCAAAATAGAATTTTGAGAATTTCTTTTAAGTTCGTTGTACAGCTCTGGGACGATCAAGCCATCATGTACAAGTGTTTGTAATTTGTGACTTGTCGAGCAAATGATTCGAGCGCTACTAAATTTACGCTGCTCACTTTTGAGAGGTGAAAAAATTCCATAACGAATAAAATAAGCTAATTTTTGTTGTGAAGTGACATCGAGCAGTTCAACGTTTTTAATGACGAGTGTGCCTGTCGTATGTTTTTCCAAAAGAGCTATCTCTCGCTCATGGCTTAAAAGTGGGTTGATGCCAAACAGTTTTACAGCGCATTCTTGTTGTCCTTGCTGCAGTGTCAAGATGTGTAGTGTTTCTTTGCCACTCATCTGATGAACAACTTCAACTATCGGATTGATATCATCTTGATGCATTTCAAGGAGCAAAGCGCCTTTTTGAAGAGCTGCTTCGAGCAGTTGGATTTTTGCATTCAAGATAGTTTCGTGATTGCTTGGCAATAGTTTATTAATCGATTGACCAGCTTTTGTTGTTTCAAGGTACAACAAATAATCACGCTTAGAAGGATCTTTAAGGGCATCAAATTGCATTTTGATGATGTCTGTTGCTTCAGGATTTCTTAAAATAAGCAGCACGCCACCAGAAGTTTCTGCGTGCGGCATACCAGAAATTATTAATTTTGAACCATCATGCATGGTCATATGAGTTGTTTGAGCTGTTTGAAAGCGTTCAATTTGTTGTGCAAAGTTGCTGAGCGTAGCGCTTGTGCTGTGAGATGGTTGTAGGTTTGGATTAATGCCTAAAAGCTTTTGAGCTTCAGCATTTTTAAATGAAAAATGTTTGCTCTTGTAGAAAATAACGCCGATATGATTTTCAACACGATCTTTTAAAAGTTTTTTAATACTTTCTTTGTATTGATTGATTTCTTGGTGTTTTGCATACAGTTCTTCTTTGATTTCTTTAGTTTCCTGGAGCATGACATACACATTGTTGTGCTGAAGCAAATAAATTGCTGGAGCTAAAAATTGAGCAAGCACGATCATTTTATTCTGTTGGTCAAGGTTGTAAATAGTTTGTGCTTTGTCACTCATAACCGTAACGTAACCGATCAATTTTTTATTATTTAAAATTGGTAAGAAAATATCACAATCGATAGTTTTTAAAAACTGTGAAAGTTCTGTAATGATCGGGTTGTTGGTATAAAATTCATCAAATTCAATTTCATGTCTGACTAAAATTTTATGCTTTATAAAAAGTTCAACCGGCTTAAAGGTTGCATGATCATTGTTTAAAAAGCTCTCGATCTCTTGCTGCGTCGTATTTTCAGGCTCATTTTTAGATCGTATGTAAGTGGTAATGCGTGATTTTGAAATGAGGAACTGCTCTTGAAAGAAATTTTGTACTATGGGCTCAATTTCACCTTCATTGCCAGCTATATTGATCTGTTCCATTATTTCTTTGAAATCAGTGGTAATAGTCATGTTTTGCTTTGCCTGAACGTGCTCTGATAAGTTAAGGAAGCGGAATTGCATGATTTTTTTAAAGCAATAATACAAACTTGCAGTAATGAAAATGGTACTTAAGTTTGAGAATGCGACAATTTGTGATTTTGCAAAAAGTACGATTGGTAAAAGTTCGATTAAAATACAAATAAGGTGTGGACACAAAAGATAGAAAAAAAGAATTTTAAGTTGTTGTTTTAAAACAATTGGCAGCGATTGAGCAGACAGTCCCTTTAAAATAATGATTGTGCTGATAAACCAAAAAACGGTCATGATGTAATAAAGGTTGATTACAAATGGAAAAGGTGTGCCATGCTTGATTTGGTGTATGGTGCTGATTATAAAGGAGCAGGATAAAGCAAGTTCAAAGACAAAAAAGACCTTGTGATAAAATTTTAAATAAAAATTTTTATCGGTGAGTCGCTCTAAGAATAAAATAAAACTATGAAATTTAATGCAGCTGAAGATCCAAGCAAGACAGTTAACAGAGCGAGCAATAGTTGTTTTTGGAACGATGCATTTAGTTATCCAATAGATATTATCGATCATGATAGCGACTAAAGGAACCATAAAAAGAAGAAGCAGCGTTTTATGATTTTTTAAATTATTATGTGCAAACAGAGATGTTGTTAATTTTGTTATAATTCTTGAAAGAATACCAAAAGAGATAAGTTGTATCGGTATGATAATGTAAGCATTCGATAAAAAATCTATGCCTTGTTGAAATAGTGCTAGAAAATCACTCATGCTATCTTGACCTTATTGTGGTGCTTTATTATACTCATTGTAATTATTAATCTGAAAATTAAACGTCTTTGTTAGCTTTTTTAAGGAATAACGTGCTTAGTGAATCACTTCTTTCTAAATTATATTATTTGGCAAAATCTTCAAGAGCTCTTTTTATTTTTACCTTGTTTTCGTTTAGCTTAGTCCAATCATCACAGGCTAAAGAAGTAAGTAGCTCAGCAAGCTCAGTAGTTGCTTTTACCTTAGGTTTGACAAATGTTTCATCTTTGCAACCAGAAAAACCAACTGTTCAACCAGGAAAACGACCGAAGCCAAGTCCGATTAAACCGACACCCAAACCAAATCCGACACCAAGAATTCCAGGTTGGCCAGATTAATTAGCTTTGAATTGATCAGATAATAAAAATTCTTAAAAAAGACATAAAAGTCTCCTGAGCCAATGGCCCGGGAGATTATTTTTTTATAGGACATGGACATTTCTGCAGCAGTTAAAAGTCGAAATTTTGCTTTTGCAGAGCCATAAAATTGCCATCTCTGTCAGATGTGGTATCCTAAAATAGGTGGTTACTTCTATTTGTTTTTAGTGTAGAATTCAGGGTCTTTTTATGATTAATATGATTAAGCAGCAAATAATTGGCATTGCACCATTATCAATTTGTGCAATTTCATTCTTTTATTTTTTTCCAGCTATGTTGGATCATTTCTATGGACCAATAATTGTTGCTCTTTTTTTGGGATGGTCAATTTGGAGAATTCACTTTAATAATCATAAAACATTTCAAAAAGCTTTACTGTACGCTCCTACCGACACTCATAAAGAAAAGTTTGAAGCATTGATACGCTCATGCAACATAGACCCTTCAATTATTAATTTAAGGTATGCATATACAGCAGAACAAACAGCTATGACGGTGAGCAATATGATTATCATAGATCCTGTAATGTGCTCTCTTTGCGATGAAGATAGCAACAGTCAGATCGTTAAAGATGTATTTACTCAACATATTGAGCCCAAGATTACTTTAACTCAAAAAACGCGTTTATCTGAATATAAAAAATTTCTTACTCCGCAGGCACAGTGCTTTATTTTCAAGCATGAGCTAGGGCATGTGATGGATAATTATTCTGCAAAAAAACTTGGTACTGTATTTTTATCAGTAGTGATAACAACATATGCAAGCATTATAGCGGCTAAATCGTTGTTGATTGGTTATCCGGTATCGATAGCAATTGTAGCTGGAATGTTAGTTTTTGCTCTTTTAGATAACATGCTACCCTTTCTAAGTAATGTGCTTTTTAAAATGCCAGCAGAAAAAAGAGCTGACTATTTTGCAGTAAAATATAGTTCTGCAGACGATATAAGAGCTGCGGCTGACTTTTTCAAAAAGCATCAAGAAATTATTAATGAAAACCCTGAGCGAGGAAATTTTTTAACGAAACTGCCTTCTGTTCTTACTTCTGGTCATCCAGATGGAAAAACTCGCTGGGCATATTTGTTAAAGCTTGCTGATCAGAAAAAAGCAGCATAAAAGCTTAGTTTCTTGTCTTATTTAAACCATCTAGTCGCATATTTTAAAAAAATAGCAGGGGGCGTTTGACGCGCTTGCTGGCATAGAGCAAAATGAGTATTGTGGTTATAAAGTTGTTTTTTAATGTCCTTGTGGGGGTTTATCTATGTCTAATCTTAAATTATCGCTATGTGCGATTGTATCAATGGTAGCTTGTGGTTCTTTTCAAGCAAAGCCAGTTACGTGGAATGTAATGCCTGAAACTGAGTCAGCCTTGATTCAAGATTCTCGCTGGCACCAGTTATCAAGTAAAGAAAAATCAGTAATGTTAGAAGTCGTAAATAACGATTATAATAAGAGTAAGTTGGCACAATTGTTACAAGATGATGTTGTAACGTATCAAAAATTAAGCAGCTTGTATGATTTGCTTGCTCTTGCTGTAAAAAATAATAACGAAACTTTTTTATTCTTTTTACTTTCACAGGGTTCTAAAGTAACAGACCTTGCAATAAATGCAGCTTATGACGTTCAAATTGAAAAGTTTTTGGAGTTTGGCTTAAGTCCAAATCATAAGCTTTCAAACGGCGATACTATGTTGATTAATGCGATGAAAGCTAAAAATTGGAATGTTGCTCGTGCATTGCTTTACGCAAATGCTGACCTGTCATTAACTGATTCTATGGGTAAAAAAGCATTTGATTATGTAACAATGAAAGACATTGACAACTATTGTTTCAAAGGTACGCAGTCAGTGTTTTATAAACATCTTACATTTTTACAAAAAGTGAAAGCTGTCAGTCCTTGTGGAGATACTGTTATGGCCTTGGCAGTCTACGGAACTATGGCTTATTGTGCTTACACATGGGCTACTAAGTAACATTATTTCAGACATTTAAAATTAAAAGGCCCTTGGGAAAACCAAGGGCCTTTTTTTGCGACTAGATTTGTAAATCTAAACTTTATTTTCTTTACGGCCCATCTCCAAAATGGATTCAAGCGACAGTCCAAACTCCTGCTTGCCAGTCACATGGCGTAGGGTGATGGTGCTTGCTTCCATTTCTTTTTGGCCGACAACCAGCATCCATGGAATTTTTTCCATTTGAGCCACTTTGATTTTTGCAGAAAGAGGTTCATTGCTTTCATCAAGCTCAGTTCTAAAACCAGCATCTTTGAGTGCGCTATAAATGTTTTGTGCGTACTGCGATTGGTCAGAAGTGATTGGTATAACTTTGATTTGCGTTGGGCATAACCAGAAAGGGAAGTGTCCTTTGAAGTGCTCAAGCATGATTCCAAAGAATCTTTCAAGAGAGCCAAGGATAGCCTGATGAATAATAACCGGCGTTTGCTTTTCACCTTTATTGTTGATGTAGTACAATTCAAAGTTTTGCGGCATGAAGAAATCAACTTGCACCGTTGAACATTGCCATGATCGGCCCATTGAATCATGAATAGTTACTTCAATTTTAGGTCCGTAGAAAGCGCCTTCGCCTTCATAAATTTCAAACTCTTTACCAGCTTTAGTTAGGCCATTTTTTAATGCGTCGATTGCAATGTTCCAAAGATCATCGCTTCCCATAGCATTTGCAGGCTTGGTTGAAACTGCATAATGCACATCTTCAATTCCAAATGTTTTCCATACTTTGTCAATTGTTTGAATTGAGCTGACGATTTGAGCTTCAATTTGCTCCGGTGCGCAGTACATGTGTGTGTCATCTTGTGTAAAAGCTCTCACTCGAAACAGTCCATGCAGTACGCCAGACAGTTCAAATCGATGCACGTGACCAAATTCTGCAAGTCTGAGGGGTAACTCTCGGTACGAGTGTAAGTTTTGCTTATAAATCAAAATTGACCCTGGGCAGTTCATAGGCTTGACCGCATACTCTTTATTTTCAACCGTACTAAAGTACATATGCTTTTTGTAGTTTTCGTAGTGACCGGATTGTTTCCAGAGGGCAACGTCTAAAATGGCTGGTGTTATGGTTTCATGGTAACCGTTGTTTGTCCAGATGTTGCGAATAAAATCTTTCAGTTTGTTAATAATGAAAGCACCTTTTGGGTGGTAAAATGGAAAACCAGTTCCTTCGTCTTGAAAAGAGAATAGGTCCATTTCTTTGCCGAGTTTGCGATGATCATATTTCGCAGCAAGTTCTTTTTGCATTAAATATGTGCGCAGTTCTTTATCGTTGAAGAATGCAGTGCCAGAAATTCGCTGCAGCGGTGCATTATTTTGATCAGCGCGCCAGTATGATCCAGAAATTCCTGTAAGCATGATGCTTTTTAAATCACCGGTTGTAGGCACGTGGCCACCGCGGCATAGATCATAGAAATCACCTTGACGAGAAAGACCAACGGTTTCTCCGGGAATGCCGTCGATAAGTTCAAGTTTAAATGGATTGTTTTTGTATAACTCGCGAGCATAATCTTTTGAAATATCTTCATGCGTGATTGGATAATTCTTAGCAGCTAATTCTTTCATTCGCGCTTCAATTGCTGGCAAATCTGATTGAATAAAATTATTTTCCGGTTGGAAATCGTAAAAGAAACCTTCTTTGGTTGCAGGTCCGATGGTCAAAATGGTGCTTGGAAAGAGTTCTGTAATAGCTTGTGCGAGCAAGTGAGCAGCAGAGTGCCGCAATACTTCAAGACGCTGCTCTGTTTGTTTATTTGGCTTCATGGCTTAGTATCCTTTGGATTTGGATAGATATTTTTTTCTTGAAAATTAGTATAGCAGGCTTTTTCTGGGATGAAAATTTCTGGTGCCAAACTGTCGCTAATCTACTTCTTGCACCCGAGGGTCCGGCCTTGGAGTAGAGTCCCTTCGATTGTTGCTGCCACTTAATGGAATGCCGCTATCAGCACGCGCCGCACGCTCAGCCCGTTGCCGCCTTGCTATCTCTGTAAGTTCATCAACTTGGTTAGTAAGATTTTTCAAAACTTCGCCTGGTGCTACTTCTTTTTGTAATTTTTTCATTTCAGCCAGGAGTTTGCTGATCTCTGGAGAGCGAAGTAATTGATTTTTTTCCAGTTGCTCTGGCGTTAAAGATGAGAAAAATTCTCCAGGTCGCACACCAAAAGTATCTTCTGCGATATCGTCTGCTTTATCAAAGGCTGTAGTGGTTATTTTAGTAGCGATTTTATTGATTATGATTGATCTGATGGTAGGCCACAGATAACGATCAAATGTATCTATACTGAGCTCTAAGGCATCAAGAATTTTTTCTACAACGGCAGGGTGCCTGAAGAAAGAATCAGTTTGATCGTAAAAAATGTTCTCTTCTTGGTCGTAAAAAGCATTTTTTTGCGATCCGGCTTGTAAAATAGGGTCTTTATTTATCCATGGTTTGTGAGCTTGAATAGCTCTATTGCTTTTGTGCTCTTTTTCTTTTTCAGCTTGAACAGCCGCATTATATTGCAATTGAAGCAACGCGAGTAATATTTTATTTTGTTCTGTAAGCAGTTCTGTTTGTTGCTGCGACTGACTCAGCTCTGGTGCGGCTATAGATTTATTTTCAAGATTTGATGGTTTTTCTGCTGTACTGCCAAAGCATGTCGCTGAAAAAGTTAGTAGTAATCCCAAAATCTGTTTTTTCATTTTACGTTCCTCTGTTAAAAAGTATTGTTGATTTTTATTGAGTTACTTATAATACTTTACTGTCCTAGAGCTTTTTATTTGAAGAATAAGTGTAACAAAAATCAGGAGATATTGCTGTGTTTTTTAAAAATATAATGTTTTCATATTTAGTTTTGTTTTGTTGTGATTTGCAAAGTGCTTTAACGAAACCTAAGCCGCCATTGCCATCATCAAGTAGTTCTTTAGTGATGAGCCCTTTAGGTGGCTCTGCTTTGAGCAGTGGTTATGAAGCTGGCAGTTCTGAAAGACTTACAGAAGAAACGGTTGAAAACGTAGAGATTGAGGCGTTAAAAGGACAAGTTGCAGCATTGAGTGATACTTTACAGTGTTCTCAAAAAGAGATTGCAAAGTTGAAAGGTTGTTTACAAAATGCCTACCTAAGTCATGTAGAATTAAAAGCAAGATTAAATGATGCAGATAAGTGCAACACCTCTGTTTTGATAGGCGCAACAAGCTTTGTATGTACTTTTTGTTGCATCGTATTTTGTCTATCACCGTCCTGTGATACAAAAATAATTAAATTTTCTGGCCAAACTATTTAAAAAGTTATCCTCTGCATTGTGTGTCTATAAGCATTATCTAGGTTTAAAATCATAAAACTCTATGTATTGACCCGTGCGATCAGTTATTTCTTTTATGCACTTAATTTAGTAAGATTCGATTTCAAAAAAATGGTTCAAGAAAATGGTTCAAAAAAAAGATTTTTCAAGAAAGATTGTTCTAAAAAATATGACTAAAAAAATGGCTCAAAAAAGTTACAGTAACTTTTAGAAAGAAAGGACATGCATGGCAGTCAAAGAGCAGCTTTATATTCTAGACACTAATGTTTTAATTGAAGATCCCGAAGTTATTTTCCGATTTCAAGAAGCTCGAGTAGGCATTCCTATAATGGTGCTTGAAGAGCTTGATAAAATAAAAATAGAAAATTCAAGTCGCGGCGCAAGCGCTCGTTTGATCGCTCGACATCTCGATAAAATAAGATCATCTGGATCTTTAAAAGATGGTGTTCAGCTTGAAAATGGCACAGTCGTTCAAATTTTATTTCAAGATGGTTGCAACTTAGAAAAAAAACCTAAACTTCGCGTCGATATTACTGACAATAAAATTTTAATGGTTGCAGTATCAATGCAAGAATGCGGCTACGATGTGGTCTTTGTTACCAAAGATATTAACGCTCGTATCAAAGCTGATGCTTTAGGCATCAAGTCGCAAGATTATATGCGCGGACTCGTTCTAGCAGAAAATTACTACAAAGGCTGGCAAGAGTTTGATATTCCAGGCGTAGAGCTACGCAAAGAATTTCCTTCGCTTTTAAAAGATTTAGTAGGCGCTGGCACCGTTCAATGTAACGAATTCATAGCCCTATACAGTAAGGGTAATGAATATAACAATCGAATATTTAGATATCGTGGCGGCGGTGTGTATCGCGAAGTTTCCCAGCCCAAAATTGCTTGGCCGATTGTAGCAAAAAACATGCATCAAATAATGGCTCTCGATCTTTTACTCGATAACGATATTTCGATGGTCTCACTGACCGGTCCTGCCGGAACAGGAAAAACATTTTTAACGCTGTTTGTAGGTTTGTATAATATTTTAGTAAGCAATCAATTTTATAAGATGACCATTGCTCGTTCAGTGGTTCCGCTTGGTCATGATATCGGTTTTCTACCTGGTGACGTGCAAGAAAAACTGCGCGGTTGGATGCAGCCAATGTATGATAACGTTGATATGATTACTCGTTTACTTGCATCGCAAGAAGGTGCTTTTCATGATAACGAAGAGCAACCGTATGAAGACAGCGGTCGACATTCAAGGCATCATGAAGAAAGCAGACACTCAAGGAATCGTCGATTCCCTAAGAAAAACTTTCACCGCAGAGAGCGTCAATCAAGTCCGATTATCTCGCTTGATGATTTAATCAATCAACGCAAAGTAAGCCTTGAAGCAATTTCTTACATGCGTGGTCGTTCTATAGCTAATCATTTTATTTTTATTGATGAAGCGCAAAACTTAACCACTCATGAAATTAAAACACTTCTGAGCCGTGTGGCGTCAGGCAGTAAAATTATTTTATCTGGTGATCCTTATCAGATCGATGTGCCGTATCTTGATTTTTCAACTAATGGACTTGTGGTTGCTACTGATCGATTTAAAGGTCAGCCAATTTTTGGATCGGTATTTTTACCAACGAGTGAACGTAGTGAAATATCGCGGTTAGTTCAAGAACTACTTTAAGGTTTTAACAAAGTGTGACTTTAGAAAGAGGGGCTCTGTGCTCCTCTTTTTTATGGAACTAACCAACGCACGTTTTACACAGTTTGGCAATATTTTCTAAATGTTTTTCCATATCTTCAGGAGTCATCTTGGTAACGTTGTCGATTAAGTAAACTTCAACTTCAGGAATACCGATAAATTTGCACGTTTCGCACAGTTGATTTTCAACAGGGCTATGCAGGCCTTTTTCTAAATGCTCTTTGCCTTGCATTGAGCTGTACAAAATAAAAGCTTTTTTAATTTTATGAAGCGGGTTTGCATGCAAGCCCGTTTCGTATTTATAAGCCCAGCCGTTAATCATATCCAGCCACGCTTTTAAAATTCCCGGTACTGAGTACCAAAAAAGTGGAAACACTATCAAAAGGGCGTCCGCCTGTAAAAAACGCTCTTTGTTTTCCAGATAAAACGGATGACTTTCCATATGGCCTCGATCGTGCCTAAAGAATGGAATTTCTTTTTCCCGCTCATATAAATTTAAAATATCAACCTCGTGACCTTGATCTTTAAGCGTGGCGACAGCTTGCTCAAAGATCTTGTACGTGGTCCCTTTGGTATTGTCATTTGCAAAAATTGCATACACTTTCATGGTCAACCTCCATTTCCCATTGAAAGTAGCATAAGCCTTTTGCCTTTTGAAAGTAAAGAGATGGTTGAGCTTTTTTAAAAAATCGCTTTTTTGCGCATATGGTCCTTGCTCCTGATTGGCTCTCCTCTTGCTTCTTTGCGCACGTAAAAGCCAATCTTTAAAATATCTGTTTTTTATAGCGTCAGCCTGAAGAAGCTGAAAGCGAAGACATGGGGAGTATCAAAAGTGAAAAGATTTTTATTAATGATTGTATGTGCGGTTGCGGCGATGCATGGGTTAATGCTTGGCAGTGGTAGAGATGTGTGGAAAACTGTTGGAGGTACGTCTAAGGTTAAGTCTACAAAGCAAGCTGATCCGTTGAAATCTTATGTAGCGTCGGCAACGCTGCGTAAGCCACAAACAGTAGATCAAACTATGCGCTCAAAAGCAGTAGCAGCAATAGCAATAGCAGCTGAGCGAAAAGAAATAGAAGCAAGAGGCTTAAGTCAGCAAGGTTCATTACGACGAAGTAATTGGAGCGCAGATAACTTTAATTTTCCTAGAGAAGGACTATCACCAGCGGCAGCAGCTCAGAGTACGCCTACATCATCATCGTCGATTGAAACAACTTTAAATAATTTAGGTAATTTTTTAACTCGAATAGGGATAAGCATAGAAGATGATTTGAGTGGTAGGCTTTCTTCAGCTTCTCAATTACCATCTCCAGGAGTTGGTCGGTCTCCTGATCAAAGTCAAAGAGGTCAGTCAACACTTGCTAGAAGTGCTCTAGGTGGCTGGCGTTCTTCTGATCAGGATTTATCTGCACAATCGTTTGGTAGAGGTAGACCGACATCTGCAGGTAGCGTTAGTGGACTATCAGAAGTTTGGACGGAATCTGAAGGACAATCACCAAGTGTTGACGTCGAGCATGAGGCATATAAAAAAGCTTTAAGCCTTCTTAAGAAAATAGCAGTACTTAATAATGGAATACCAAGCAATTTGAATAGAGATGTGCAAATAGTTGTTAACTATTTTGTTGAAATCATTAACGATAATTTGCCCGAAGTGCAACAAGGCGCTCATGTTATTAAAATTCAACCTGTATTCTATGAGGATTCAGCAAAAGTTTTGGTTGATTTTCAGGGTGGTCACCTCGCTAATACTTGCGAAAAGTTACAAGAATTTGGCTTGGTGAAGATTTTAAAAAAAGAAAGCATTAATAATTGTATGTACTATGAATTACACAATTTGCTGACTGGTAGAGTTTATCCTAAATCAGAATTTCCAGAGTCTTGGAATCCAGAAAAAATTAAAGAATTTCTTGAGAAGGTAGAATATGGACCTATTAAATGGAATAAAGCTGAGTCTGGTACGAAATCAGGCTGTGTAGATGTAAATGGTTTTTCTGTCAAGATAGTACAAAGGATATCTAATAATTCATTAGTAACAGCATATCCAGATCTAATCTGTGGAGGAGCTTTTGCAAAAAAAGAAACAGAAAGAAATAAATTGCAAGGACAAAAAAATCAAGAATGGGATCAAGTAAGAAAGAATTTGAAATTATCTAAAAGATCAGATGAAGAGTTAAGTAGTTTTTTATCTATGTCTCAATCAGAGGGACTTGATGAATCTGTGCGTTCTGATAAAACATCTTTTGCAGGATCACCCGTAAAGGGTGACTGGGTGGGTCGAAGCAGCCAGGCAAATCTAGCAACTATTCTATTATCACAAGGTTTGGAAGCGCAATCAACAGTAAAGCCAGCAGCACCAGCGCCACAAGGATCTGCAGCAAAAGCAAAACCAGCAGCAAAACTAGCAGCAAAACCAGCAGCGAAACCAGCAGCAAAGCCAGCAGCAGAAAAAGCAGCTGAGGAGGATAAAAGACTATTTCCTTCTCTTTGAGAATGAAAAGAAGCTAAATTTTTTGAAGACTGTTTAAAGCTGCTTTTTATTTTTCATCCAGATCGAAACAGGGTTGCCGCTTGAGCGTTGCTACCGCTTGCTCAAAGATCTTGTATGTGGTCCCATTGGTATTGTCGTTTGCAAAAACTGCATAAACTTTCATGGTTCAACCTCCATTTCCCCATTTGGATATATCATAAGCCTTTTGATGGCTTAAGGTAAAAAGATGGTTGATCTTTTTAAGGAATAAGGCTTATCTTTAGCGATAAATCATGGTACTCTATTTGTCCGCATCTTCTTTTTTTAGGGGGAAGTGCAGAGCTTTTTAAATAGTTTTATGTACTTTGTATTGATAGGTGTTTTGATGAAAAAATTTTTTTCAGCGTTTGTATTTTGTGCTTTGATTTTTACTTTAAAGCTTGACTGCTCAGGGACGCTAGGCAAACAACTCGATATTGGTAAGATTTCGAGAGAAACTTTAGATGATTTATTCCCGCATTTAACTCCTGATAGACTTGAAGAATCAACTTCTGGATTCGGGCGACTTACTAGTGATGGACTGGAGGAATCTCTTAGTTTTTCATCTATGCAGAGAGGGCAAAGAGATACCCCTCAAAGTTCACTAGAGGATAGTTGTCTTTCAGCGTCTTCTCAGAGCGGTAAAAATAAAAAAACTTTAGAAGAAATATTAAAAAGAGCTCTAGCGCGATTGCCTAGTTTCAATAAGCCTGAAGATAAACCAATAGGAAGTTTTTTAAAAACTTGTGGACGCATACATGCCGAAAATAATGGAACAATCCCTGATTATCTTTTGCCAACTGTAGATGGATTTTATAAGTTTTTTGTTACTGAGATAAATACACAATTGCCAGATTCAGATCAATTCAGACATGTTTTTCAGGTGAATTCTAGTGTTAAAAAGACTGATGGGTCGAAGTCGGTTTTAATCTTGGATGGAGGACATTCCGCTGATACTTGTCGTAAATTAGATGATTATGGTTTAATTTGGATCCGTAAATCTTTTTGGCATGAAGGATTTCACTATTGTGTCTTTCATAATTCAGCGACTTGGGATCCTCAAGAAAAAACAGAATTTCCAAAAGACTGGACTAAAAAAAGGATAGAAGAATTTCTTCGTAAGCATTTATTTGCCCAGGATACAAAATGGTTTGATTTAGGTAACGGTAAATATCAATATGCCTTGATTGCAGTAAACCAATATGTTTCAATAAGGATAGTAAAAAATACTCAATCTAGAGGACCTAATCCTTTTGTTACAGCTTATCCAGTTTTTGATCTTAATTTTATAAGAGAACAAGAAAAGAACGCGATAAAAGATTCAAATATCAATTCCGGAGCAGCACCAGCAGCAGTATCAGCATCAGTACTAGCAGAGCTAACACTAGGAGAACTAGCAGCAAAACCAGCGCTAACAGCAAGCGACGTTCAAGATGAAATTGAATTTTCTGTAGTATCAGCAGCGTCAGAAGCACCAGCAGCGTCAGAAGCTAATCAAAATGAAACTAATTCTGCAGTACAACCACCAGCAGCAAAAACAACTAGAGAGACAGGTGATCGGCTTGCTCAACTTCCACTTATTCGTCTAGTATTACCAGCAAATCGAGGTAGGCTGGGTTTAGCATCACGAGCACCAGCAGCAAATACAACTGGAGAGACAGGTGATCTGCCTGATCAACTTACTCATCGAGAATTACCAGCAAATCGAGGTAGGAAGGGTCCTGGTTGGTAAATTAATATATTTAATTTATTTTTTACGATTTATCTAAATTGAAACAGGGTTGCAACTTAATTGTTGCAACCCTGTTTCGTATGTAAAAATTATAATAGACCTTTTATCTTTCTATCCCTTGCTATTTTTTGTTTAAAGCCGCCATTCTTAAAGCATCTGTTTTTTTATAGCGTCAGCCTGAAGAAGCTGAAAGCGAAGACAGGGTGAGATCAAAAGTGAAAAGATTTTTATTAAAGATTTTATGTGCGGTTGCGGCGATGCATGGGTTAATGCTTGGCAGTGGTGGAGGTAAGCAGCCTAATAACTATTTTGCAGATGAGTTAGAAAGAATAAGCGCAAAAGATAGGAAATTTGAGCAAAATCTAATAAATCAACGTCAGGTCCTATCTGATAAGGCCGCCTCAAAAGCAGCTCAACAACAAGTTTTAAGTGCAAAGGCTGCTGCGGAAAGCTCGCCGGGAAGAAATGTAGCTCTATCAACCAGTCCTGCTCGGTTATCACCAATACAGAAAACATTGCAACGCGTAACTCAAGTATTGTATGGCATAGTTGGCGACGTGGAGAGCTATTTTAGTAAAATAAAACAAGAAAGGTCATCGCAAACACCTGTGTCTCTGGTTAGTGGTAGATCTTCAGCATTCCAAAGAGTATCGCCTCCAGTGTATGGTAGTCAGTCGACGTCACCGACTACCGGTCAATCTTCGATTCCGACTGAGCCCTCAAGTCAATCATTGGGCGAATCACTTATTATGGAAGGCTCAATAGGTGATGACCCATTGTCTGGGTCGATACAATTTGAATCGAGTCAACAGTCGAGACCGCGTAGTTTATTAGATTCTCAATCTCAAGATGATGCTGGAGCGGAGATTAATTTTTCACCAAAGCCTCGAAGTGCACGGTCAGATTCACGCTCGCAAATTAGTAGTCTTTCTCCAGAAGAAACTGACTACCCAGAAGAAAATTATTACAAAGAAGCTTTAAGAATTCTTAAACATATAGCTTTGAAAAATAAAGGAATTCCAGCAGATTTGTTTCTCGAGGTACAGATCATAGTTAACTATTTCGTTAATAAGATCAATTATGGAGTAAGCGAGTTCTCTCAGAGTTCTCATGTTTTTATAATTCAACCCTACTTTTATAAATTTCAAGATAAAGTATTCGTTACTTTTGATGGTGGACATTTAGCTGGTACTTGTGAAAAGTTGCAAAAATACGGCTTGGTGGAAATATTAAAGCAGTTTGAATATCAAGGTTTTATGGATTATGAATATAAAAATCTCCTTACTAATGACACTGTTTATAAAACAGAATTTCCAAGTGATTTCACAATGAATAATATTAAAGAAATTATCAGGAAGATTCCTATTGAATCATGGACAAAAGATGGTGTTGAAGAAAAAGAAATTGCTAATTATTATTTAATTCCAAATGAGGTTTATTTAAGGATGGTGAGAACATCACCGAACAAGAAAGGAAAATTTTATTTAATAACGGCATATCCAGTTATTGATAAAGAAGCGATAGAAAAAGCAAAGAAATTAAAAATACACAAAGAACAAGAGGATCTAAGGAACCAGCGGCTATCTGGACAGAGGCCTCTTACTGGTGGACTCACAGTAGCAGCACAAGCAGCAGCAGCAAAAGCAGCAAAAGCAGCAAAAGCAGGAAGCGCTGAACAAGGTGAAAATACATTTTCTGTAAGACCATCGACACAGCAAGCACCAGTAGCACAAGTACTAGTTGCATCAGCAGCACAAGCGGCAGCAGATAAACTAGCGGCACCACAAGCAGCAGCGGCAGAACCAGGGCCAAAACCAGCTGCAAAAGCAAAAGCAACAAATGAGTGGAGAGTCGTACCTAAAAGATAGTGAAAAGATTTTTTAAAACTGTTTTTTATTTCTCATCCAGATCGAAACAGGGTTGCAACTTAAGAGACGTTTGCAGATAGCTGGCAGTGACTGGTGCAAATAGTTAGTCTCGAGCTGCCAGATCGCAAACTGAGTGCAACCCAGAGCAAACGGGCAAATGCCTTGAGGTCCTAAAAGTGGGCGAAGTAACACAATTAAAAAAATAAGAAGTTTGCAGATAAGGCGATCGGCCTTAGATAGAAATTGAAAGCAAAAGTTCTTTAAGTTGAGCGAAATCATATTTTTTTCCAGAAGGTCGAGCAATGATTATCAGATCGATCTTTTTTTCATATAACTTTTCTTCCCAGAAAATAGCCTTACATCTTCGCTTGAGCAAATTGCGCTCAGGAGAGTTTCCATATTTTCGGGATGCGATTACTAAAATTCTACCGAACGGTAGAGTGGTGGCAGGAGACGTTAAAAAAGTAAAAGCTTGATTCTTTTTTTTACACGTTGCCGTGTTAAAGAAGTGATCAAGCTCTTTCTTTTTGAACTTTGAAAGATTTTTAGATGCGTTTTGCATAGTTTCAAGATTCACGTTTGTTACCTAAGCCAAGGCTTATGCATGAACTGCTAAACGAGTTCTGCCTTTTGCTCGGCGACGTCTGATGATATTGCGACCATCTTTGGTAGACATACGTTTTAAGAATCCGTGTTTTCTGTTACGTTTAACGCGACTTTTTCTAAAAAATGTTACTGACATAAGAAGAACCTTTTCTCTTGGACTGAAAAATAGCTATTTCATAAGTAATATTGTAGAGAATATAGGATTTTTTGCAATACAAACATCTAATCCAAGCCTTGGTCAGCCAAATATCTCTCAGCTTCAAGGGCAGCCATGCATCCAAAACCAGAAGAAACAATGGCTTGGCGGTACTTTGGATCTTGCACATCACCAGCAGCAAATACGCCCGGAACCGATGTTTTGACTAAATCGTGCACGACAATGTGACCAATTTTGGTCCGCTCAACTTGACCTGCAAACATAGCAGTGTTTGGTTTAAGGCCGATAGCTAAAAAGACAGCGTCAGCTTGGAGTTCTTGAGTTTGCTGAGTGAGCTGATTGGTAACCGTAGCGCCAGCGAGCTTGCCACCAGAACCATGGATAGCCGTAACGGTGCTGTTATAAATAATGTTAAATTCTGGTTTGCCAAGCACCCGAGATTGCATAGCATGCGAAGCAGTTAGTTTATCGCCAATGTGGACTATGGTTATTTTATTACCATTGCGACGCAAGAAAGAAGCAGCTTCCATACTTGAATCTCCGCCACCAACTATAATAATTTCTTGATCTCTATAAAAAGCTCCATCACAGACAGCGCATGTCGACACACCTTTGCCCCAAAATTCTGATTCTCCAGGACAATTAAGCTGGTTTGGTGTTGCACCAGTAGCAATGATGATGCTATGCGCAGAGATCTGTTTTGTACCGTCAACGGTTATAACAAATGGCTTTTGTGAAAGATCAACAGCAGTAACTGATCCGGATATAGTTTCTACTTTAAATTTTTTAGCATGCTCAGCCATATCAATCATGAGTTGAGGTCCGCTCAAAGAAGTAGATCCTGGCCAATTTTCAATGACGGTAGTACCCATCAGCTGACCACCAGGCTTAGGTCCTTCAATAATAAGAGGGTTCAAGTTTGCACGTGCTGCGTAAATACCTGCAGTAAGTCCAGCAGGACCTGCGCCTAAAATAACTAAAGATCGTATGGGATTTTGCATGAGGGTTTCCAATGTATTGGGGCCGAATTATTTTTTCGTTAGATGATGAATAATATGATTGACCGATTTTTCGCGTAAACAAAATTGAGCAAGGCTTTCTCCTTCAACGGGAAATTCTTGGCCACTCAGTTGGGTTTTCATGAAGGGGAAGTAGAGAAAATCTTTTAATCGAGATCGTTGGGTAATTTGTAAAATCGCTTTAATGTCTTGCTGGCTAACGGTTAAATTATCTTGGTAGCCAACATATTCAGCCACAACAGAATCAAGCAATTGTCGTTTTGCCATACTGGTAACTTGTGCGTCGAATTCTCGATCTTGTTTGTAAACTATGAAATCAGGTTTAAATTGCAGGTCTGAAAGAATCAATCTTTTTTGCACAGCTATTGCGCTGTCAGGTAAAACAATCTGATTTTTTTTAATGATAAGGCCTAAAGCTTCATGGCCAATGGAGCGACGCTGTGAAATGTCGTTGTTAAATGAAAATACTTCAGTAATTTTGCTCAGTAAATCTTTGTGAGTTTTTATCTTAAAGTATTGCTTGAAAAGATCGAATGAAAAATATCCGTACGGAACAATGTCTTTTATCTCAACAACATAGGTGTAACTGGAATTTGAAGCTTCGCAAAAATAGTTTTGCAGGCTTGAATTGTCGGTTATAAAACGATCGCCGATTTTTTTACCTAAAAATATACCTTGAAAAATAACATCTGGTTCTTCGTTTCCGATTTTTAACCAAATTTGTGATGTGTTTTGATCGAATACAGGATTATCATTTTTGTCTATGATCCATGCTTTAAAGCAGACCCAATCACCGACATTTATACCACTTTCAGCTTTGAATCGGCTTTGAATAGCTTCTTCATCTTGTAGAAAAGATGTGACCTGTTTATCAATGTCGCGATACTGTTTACGAGGAGTCGGTTTAAAGGGGAGGTATTTCCAGCTTTGCATATAAAGTTCTTTAGGCGCATACCCTTCAAATTGGTACAGAGCGTTACCCTCACCATCAACTTGAATATCTTTAAGCTGAGGAGTTCCAACAACAATAATTTTTTGTTGGCGAATATTTTGAATGAGTGTATTGATTCCAAAAAATTTAAGCCCCAGATCCTTCAGATGACTGATGATCGGAGCTTTAAAGTGTTCTTGAACGTATGAAATGGGAGCTGATCCTTTTTTAAAACCAGTCGTTTGAACGTTGTTTTGTTGTGCTTGTGCTGCGAGTTGAAAGAATGATTGTGTGATGCACGAAGGAACCGAAACGGTGAATTGATAACTGCAGCTGAGTGGTCTTGAATCAACCAGACAGCATACCTTGTCGCTTTGTACCATAAATCTCCTTTTTTTGGTGCAAGAGAAGGGAATTGAACCCCCACTCCCTTTCGGGAACTGGATCCTAAGTCCAGCGCGTCTACCAATTTCGCCACTCTTGCATTCAATGATTTTAGGTCAACTGTCGATAGTATAACACAAGTTGTTTGTTTTGCACAAGCCCATTTAAAAGGCTTTTAGCTCATTTTTCTTTTTTTCGCCAGTTGCGTCAACTTTTTCAACATATTTATCAGTTATGTCTTGAAGAGTTTTGTTTAATCTTTTGTCAAAATCTTCAGAAATCTTTTTGCCTTTTTGAGCATCTTTGATCATGTTGACAAAGTCTTTTCTGATATTTCGAACGTTGATTTTGCCGTCTTCGATTTTTTTACCAACCAATTTGACCAATTCTTCGCGACGACCAGTTGTCATGCGAGGAAGTTCAACTCGAATAATATCACCATCGATAACTGGGCTAAGTCCAAGATGTGAAGCTTTGATTGCTTTTTCAATGTCAGCCATCACGCCTTTGTCCCAAGGTTGTACTGTAAGCATATTGACATCTGGCGCTGCAAGTGATGCAATGTCGCGCAAATTCATCAAGCTGCCACCATAGCATTCTACTTTAACGTCTTCGATCATGCCTATGTGAGCTTTTCCTGTTCTAACGCTGGTAAGATCTTTTTCAAAGTGAGCAAAGCCTTTGTCCATTTCTGCGATAACTGGTTTTTCAAAAGCTTTTATGTTGCCTTCTTCAATGATAATTGGTGTCATTACTATAATCTCCTACGCGCCTATTTCAAAGCGTGCAAATTGTTTAACTTTAATATTTTCGCCAGTTTTTGCTGACAATTCTTTTAGTAATTCTTCGATAGTTTTTGATTCATCTTTAACAAACGGTTGTTTAAGAAGTGAAACTTCACTTGCGATTTTTGACATTTTGCCTTCAATGATTTTTTCAATCATTGCTGCTGGTTTGCCCTGAGATTTGAGTAATTCAATAGCAATGTCTTTTTCTTTTGCTAAGAAAGCCGCATCCACTTGATCAGGAGAAACGTATACAGGTTTCATCGCTGCAATGTGCATAGCAATATCTCTTGCGCATGATTTAACCGCTTCTGTGCTTGATACGAAATCAGTTTCGCAGTTTAATTCTAAAAGCACGCCAGTTTGATCACCAGGGTGGATGTAAGAAACAACGATACCTTGAGTAGTTTCTTTATCTGCTCGTTTATCAGCTAAAGCTGTTCCACGTTTTCTGAGAAGTTCGATTGATTTTTCAATGTCGCCGTTAGCTTCTTCGAGTGCTTTTTTGCAATCAAGCATGCCAAGGCCAGTCATGTTGCGTAATTTTTGTATAGATTCTAGTGATACTTTTGTCATTGTAAAATTCCTATGATTTATTGAGGCCTGTTGCAAGAGCCATAAGGAGTTCTGCTTTAATGTATTTGTTTCTATAGTTTGCCAGAAAATAAGCTTTTGGCAAAGTTCATTTTATCTCTCATGGAAAAGCAATACGTCCTAGTACTTCATGCGTGCCTGATTTCGGCTGAGAATCAATAGTATGTTCTTGCTTTAAACGTTCTTGATTTAAACGTTCTTGATTTAAATGTTGCTGCCTTGGCTCAATGCGAGGTTGAATAGAAGCGCCTTTGCTTGGTACAGTTTTTTCAAACTTATTTTGCTGCAAAAGTTTATCTCTTTCGGCTTGAAGTTCTTTTTCCGTTTCAGCCCATTTTCTTTTGATTTTGTTAAGGGTTCTACGTCCACCGTGTATTCTATGGAGCTGTGCAGGCGTCATGACTGTTTGAGTGGTATCAGTTTTTTTATGAGTCTTGCGTGAGGTTTTTTTTTTGAAATCTACTTCTTCTATGTGATCTTGAACCGTGTCATCTTTATCAATCTGGTCATCATGACCTGGCAAGCTGTGAAAATGGTAATGAGACGTTGCCGATAAGTGAGAATTGTCGTCATCTTCATGAGCTATATGAACTCCATGAGGTTTTCTTGGATGAGTGATTGAGTGGGTGACTCGTTCTTGAGTTACTCGTTGTATCAAATTGTCTGATGTGAAAAAGATATCGATTCCATAATCTTTAAAAAGTTGGATGATTCTTTTTTTCATAAAATCTTGAGTGTCTTTGCTTGACTCCTGCACGGCAAGTTCAGTTCGCTCAATTAAAATTCTGGTGTTTTCATCCTTAGTCCAGGTACCAGCAATTGTTTTTGAATGTTGATTGAGTTCTGTTGATATATAATCAAGCTGGAAATCCTGATAAAATGATAGCTCTGGAGTATCACTTTTTGGCTTAAAAGGTTCTAGTTTTACTTGCGGTTGTATGTTTATGTTTGTACAAAATAAAGCGCACAATAATATATTATTTTTTTTCATCGACTCTTCCTTTTTTATTTCAAAGTTATTTTGAAGATAAGAAAAAAGTAATTTAAAGTAAATGGTTATAAAAAAGTGTTTTAAATTAAATCGGTCACCACTAAATTGTTCAGCCTTTAAGAAACTTACGTGTTGCGCTCATGCCGCGCAGGCACCCAAAGCATGATTACGCATGCTTTGGAATCACGTATCTAAGTGGAGTGCCACTTAGATATCTCCCGTCGGAATTAATGCTCACATTCGCCTCCTCTACTTCGCTAAAGCTCGTAGCGGCTCATGCTCCCTAATTCCTGGGTATGCCATAATCACTTTGAGTTTGAGTCGGAGTTAATACTCGTATTTGCCTACCCTACTTCGCCAAGGCTTCGAAGGGCTTAACGGCGCATACGAGCTAACTCCTGGGTATGACTTAAAACAAATTTTATAAATATCCTAATTATTCGAGAGTATAAGCCTTAGCCGAATGCTCTCATTTTTCTGTTAGGAAAAATATAAAAGAAAGTGGAGGCCGTGCAGCCGCAGGCCGACCGGAGGTTTCTAAGGAGCAGCTCTCCTTAGTGTGTGATTCCAAAGTATGCACAAACATACTTTGGTGGCTGTGCCGCCAGTAGGCACAGAGTTGAATGCTTAAAAATTAGTGAATGTATGTGGTGACCGATTAACAAAAAATATATGCTTTGGGCCCTGCCACGGCCTGAGTGGCAAACAGAAGATTAAATTTAAAAATAAAGATGATATGTGGATGATTAACTTGTTAACCAATTCATAGAAAAATTTTTAGTAAGTTTTGATCACAAAACTACATCTTTTCCATTGGCGTTACACCCATCAAAAATAAACATGTTCGTAACGTTTGCTGCACTAAGCCAATGACATGCAAACGTTGTTGTGTAATTTCTTGATTGTTAGCATCAATCACACGTTGCATGTTGTAATATCTATGGAAAAGTCCTGCAAGTTCATGAGTGTAGTACGCAAGTAAATGAATTTGATGATTGTTGCCAATATTGCAAATCATTGATTTTAGTGAGCAGATTTTTTTAAGAATTAATTTTTCAAGGTCTGTAAATTCTTGATTAAACTCACATGTTGCATTGATGATGATATTTTCTTCAGATGCTTTTCTTTGAATGCTTAAAGTTCTGACATACGCATACTGAATATAAAACACTGGATTTTCGTTGCTTTGCTTTAAAGCTAAATCAAGGTCAAACTGGAGTTCAGCATCAGCTTTTCGATTTAAAAAGAAAAATCGAGCAACGTTTTTTCCCACTTCTTCAACCACCTCAGAAAGCGTGACCATGTTGCCAGATCGTTTTGACATTTTGACAGGAGCTCCATCTTTCATGATGTGCACGAGCTGGTACAAAATGACGTTTAATTTTTTGACGTCATAGCCTAAAGCTTGCATGATCGCATTGAGTCTGACTTTGTAGCTGTGATGATCATGCCCTAAAACCATGACAAGTTCGTCAAATCCACGCTCTAGCTTATCGATAAGATAGGCAACATCAGCAGCAACATACGTTAATTCACCATTTGCTTTTTTTAGCACGCGGTCTTTGTCATCACCAAAAGTTGTTGAGCGAAACCAAAGAGCTCCTTCAAGATGATAGGTGTGACCTGTTTTGTTTAAGCGTTCAAGAGCAGCCTCAACTTTGCCATGATCGTGTAAACTTTTTTCAGAGAACCAGATATCAAATAAAATTCCGTAATTTTCCAGCGTTGTTTTAAGCTCTGCAAGCATATGCTGCTTTGCGTACATTTGAAAAAAGTTGTCAGGTTCCTGCTCGAGATTTTTGCCAAATTGCGCAACGCATGTACGAGCAAGATCGATAAGGTTTTCACCATGATACGCTTCCTCAGGAAGCTGGATATCATGGCCAAGGTTTTGCAAGCATCTAATTTTAAATGAGTTGCCGAGCTTGGTAATTTGAGCACCGGCGTCATTGATGTAAAATTCTTTGGTTACGTCATAGTGCAAAAACGTTAAAACGTTTGAAAGCACATCGCCTAAAATACCGTTTCTTCCATGGCCTACATGCATTGGCCCAGTAGGATTAGCGCTGACAAATTCAACGTTTATTTTTTTGGGATGTGTCGGTTTGTCTGAAAAGTAAGATTCTTTTTTTGCAGCAACTTCAAGCGCTAAGGCCTGAAACCATGCAGGTGTCATGAAAAAATTTAAAAATCCAGGACCAGCCACTTCAATTTTATTTACAAAAGGGTGCTTAAAATTATTGATAATGTCTTGGGCAAGCGTGCGTGGATTTTGTTTTAATTCTTTTGCGCAAATCATTGCAATGTTTGCATTGATATCACCAAAAGCTTGTTTGTCTTCATCGATATTGAGATCAAATTGTGACGTTGCGATAACACTTATCGTGATATTTAAATGTTGCTGTAAAAAAGCAAAGAAGTCTGATTTTATTTGTTCAAATTGATTCATGGTCAAGGTCCTTTAAGTTGCGATTCAAAATTCCACGTCATCCTTGGGCTTGTCCCGAGGATGACGTAGTATCAATTCCTTTTACTCGTGCGATAGTTATATTTTATGTGATTATGCTTTTTTGTCACTAGACAATGTTTTAGAGCTGTCGGCCTGTTCTGCCGCACTTGCTTGTTTGCGAGCTTGAGTAATTAATTTTTCCAGCACTCTTTTGCGAATAAAACTTTCTGCCACAAATCCCGTCGCCGTCGATAAGTTGTTTGAAGATATTCTGTCAGTAAGATCTTTGTTGGTCTCATGTATAAAATGATAGGTCGCAGCTCGCTCAATATCTGCATTGGTTATTTTTATATTTTGCTGGAGTAAAAGGTCTAAAGATTCTAACTGTGCGCGGGCTATTGAGACATCGAGCGCTCTGCTACAATTAATTATAGCGTTAGGGTTTGCTCCTTGAGCTAAAAGATTGCTCATTGCAGCGGTATCACCACGTTCTGTTGCTTGCAGAAATTGATAATCAATAGAAAAACTTAGAGGAGCTGTTGGTTCACTTGAAGATTTTGCTGCTGGTGCTGCGCCATCATTTTTCCCACGTTGTGTTTGCTCTGTGCATGGTAGCACTTTAATCTCTTCTAGATGTTTTTTTAAAAATTGAACAAAGACGGTAGCTTGATCTTTTTTTACAGGATCAGTTTCTTGGCTTTGCATATGTTGACATCGCTCTAAATCTTTGAGTGTTGCGGTGAAATCATGACGCAAAAGCTGCTGGGCATAAAAATATCTTTTTTGTTCAATGGCAACAGAAAGGGGGGTTGTTCCGTGTGGCAAGGTGCAATTCTTGTCTACATCTTTGATTAACGTTTGAAAAATTATTTCTTGGTCTCTTGCTATGGATGCATATAAATTTCTCACATTTTCTTTTATATCAACAATTTCAATTTTAAAATCCAGATCAGAATTTTGCTCAGGCTGCGCTGTAAAGAGTCCTGCTAAAAATGCTGCAATGGTTATTAAAGCAGTAGAAAGTATTGTCATGATGAAATCCTTTGGGTTAAAATGACATGTTTTGCATCTATACTACTTGTTCTTTTTTGAAGGTAGCTACTTCTTGTACTAATTGTTCAAGTCTTTGTAGCTGCTGAGCTGTTTGTGACGCTAACTTTTCTTTAGCTTGCTGTGCTCGCTGCATTTCTTCATTTTTTCGTTCTTGCTCCTGTTCTTGTTGTTTTTTGAGTAACGTTGTTTTTTGAGTTAATTTTTCGAGTCGTTGTAATTCTTGTCGTGCTTGTGCGTCTTGTTTTGCTTGCTCTTGCTGTGCTCGTTGCTTTTCTGTGTTTCGTTTTGCTTGCTCTTGAGCTTTTTGCTTTTTGATAGCTTGAGCTTGCAGGGCAAGTTTTTCTTTTCGCAGTTGTTCTTGGCGAGCTTGTTCTTCTTTTTCTGCTTTGACTTGCTGCGCTCGCTGTGCCTGTGCAATTTGCTGAGCTTTCTCTTCATCCCTTTGTTTTTTTAGATCTGCAGCTTCTTTAGCAAGTTTGTCGAGTCGTTGTAATTCTTGTTCTGCTTGTGCTTCTTGTTGCGCCTTAACTTCTCGTGCACGTTGTTTTTCCGCAGCGAGTCTGGCTTGTCTTTGCTCTTGTTGTTTTTTGAGGGCTGCTGTTTGTGCAGCTAGTTTTTCACGTCGCTCTAGTTCTTTCTGAGTTTTTTCAGCCCGCTCTGCTTGAGCTTGCAGTTCTTGCTCTTTTTGTTTTTCTTCACGTTGTTTTTGCAGTATTTCATTTTCTTGAGCTAGCTTTTCGATTCTTTGCAGTTCTTGCTGCGTTTTTGCAGCACGATCGGCTTGAATTTCCAGTTCTCTACGAGCTTGCTCTTCTTGACGTAACTTCTCTTGCTCACGTTGTTTTTGCAGAGCTTGAGATTGCAGGGCTAGTTTGTCCAGTCTTTCTCTTTCTTTTTGTGCTTGTGCTTCTCGCTGCAATTGCGCCTGCAGTGCGCGTTGCTTTTCTTCTGTAAAGTATGCAAGTTCTTGGTCA
>JAPLIQ010000006.1 GCA_026389025.1 Candidatus Babelota bacterium | reverse complement strand
AAGGAGTCATGATGGAACTATCGTTATTAATAGAGGGATATATTATAGGAATTTCAGTTGCAATGACTATAGGGTTGAGTGGTGTTTTATCCTTGCGCAATATGATGACAGGGTTGCCAAAGGTAGCCGTTGCTTCTGCTTTGGCTTTATGCTTATCAGACACTCTTTGCGCCTTTCTTGTTGTCATTGGCCTGCAAAAGGCTCAACTTTTATTATTATCATATAAAACGACTACATCGATAGTTGCTGGACTTGTTTTGTGCTTTTTGGGAATAGTTCAGCTTTTTGATAAAGTTTCACTTCAAGAGCACCATGCTCCTCACAATCAAGCAATAAAAGCATTTTTCTCAGTTTTTTTTCTTGCAATGGTTGATCCTGTTACGATCTTAGATTTTATAGCTTTGATCATAGGCTTTTCTGTTGATTTTACTGTACTCAGAGATTCAGTGGGGTTTTTAGTAGGAATATTTTTAGGGTCGGCAACATGGTGGTTCTTTTGGTGTTGTATCATTGTCATTTTTCGAAAAAAAGTTTCTGTTGGGGTCTTGCAATGGGCTTGGTATATCGCTAATTCTATAATATTTGGTCTAGGTTTATGGACATTGCATTCTGCTCTCAGTCATTAACCTTTGAAAAATAATTAAGATTGGTAGGTTTATGTGTCGCTTCATGGACAAGAAGATCTGCTTTTGATAGTATAAGAATGTTGTAATGCTCATTATTCCAAAAAAATTAAAGAATTTATTATGTCAAACAACCCTAAAATTTGTAACATTGCCATTATCGCTCACGTGGATCACGGAAAAACGACCTTAGTTGATCAATTGCTTAAACAATCAGGAACGATTGCTGATGCTAAAGATCGAGTCATGGACTCAGGGTCTATCGAAAAAGAACGCGGAATTACCATTCTTGCGAAAAACACCGGTATTTTATACAAAGATTATAAAATCAACATCGTTGATACCCCTGGTCACGCTGACTTTGGTGGAGAAGTTGAGCGTACGCTACAAATGGTTGAAGGGTTCTTGCTCTTGGTTGATGCTGCAGAAGGTGTACTTCCTGGTACTCGTTTCGTGCTTCAAAAAGCGCTTGGTCTTGGCTTAAAACCAATCGTAGTTATTAATAAAATTGATAGAAAAGATGCTCAAATTGAAGTAACAGAGCAGCAAATTTATGACCTTTTCCTTGATTTAGTAACTGATGAATCTCAATTAGAATTTCCAACATTATACGGTTCGTCAAGACTTGGATTCATGACAACTGATTTAAAAGTCCAATCAGATACACTTATGCCTCTTTTGGATACTATTATCCAAACTATTCCTAGCCCAACGCCAAAAGTTGATTCATTGCAGCTTTTGATTACCAATTTAGATCATTCTGATTTCCTTGGAGCTTTAGCTGTTGGCCGTATTTTTAGCGGAAGTTTGAAAGTCGGCGATCAAGTCACCATGTGTAAAGATGATAAAATTGGACAGCCAACTCGTATCACTAAAATGTGGCAGTTTTTGGGTGTTGAAAAAATTGAAGTTCAAGAATCAAGCTATGGAGACATTGTCTGTGTATCGGGTTTTACAACGCAACCTGAGCTTGGAGCAACGTTGTGTAACGTTGGCAAGCCAGCGCCTCATGCGTATGTTAAAGTCGATGAGCCAACGCTTATCATGTATTTTTCCGTTAACGATTCTCCGTTTAACGCAAAAGAAGGAAAATTATTAACTTCTCGTCATATCAGAGAACGTCTTGATCGTGAATTGAAAAAAAACGTAGCGCTTCGTGTTGAAAATACTGAATCACCAGAGGTTTTCAAAGTTTCTGGTCGCGGACAATTGCACTTGGGTATCTTGATTGAAACAATGCGTCGCGAAGGTTTTGAGCTGCAAGTTTCAGCTCCTGAGGTTATTTACAAAGTGGTTGATGGCGTAAAGCAAGAACCGTTTGAGCACGTGACTATCGATGTTGAAGAACAATATCGTGGTTCTGTCATTGAAAACTTGGGCCAAAGAAAAGCTGAATTAGTTAACATGAAGCCGTTGCATGATGGTCGAGTTCGTATGGAATTTGAAATGCCGTCACAAGGTCTTTTGGGCTTCCGTTCTCAGTTTTTAATCGATACTCGTGGTAGTGGTATTATCAATATCAGCTTCATTGGTTATAGAGTATGTAAAGGCGAAATTCAGAAGCGTTTGAAGGGTGCCTTGGTATCTATGGAAGGTGGTCAAGTTACAGCTTATGCTCTTGATACTTTGCAAGATCGTGGTGTTCTTTTTGTACAGCCAGGCGATAAAGTCTATGAAGGTCAGATCATTGGTGAGCATTCACGTGATACTGATTTAGACGTTAATCCTTGTAAGGGTAAAAAATTAACGAACATGCGTGCTTCTGGTACGGATGATGCGGTAAAATTACCACCTACAAAGCTTATGACGCTTGAACAATGTATGGAATGGATCAGACCTGATGAATTGATCGAGGTTACTCCTACGTCAGTTCGTTTGCGTAAAAAAGATCTAAATCGTAGATAGTTTTTAGTACATTTGATTTTAAAAACAATGGCCGCAGAAATGTGGCCATTGTTTTTAGGTCTTAAAAGCATCGTTGGTTTGTGTATCTGGGTAGGTTTAAGATTAAAAAATGCCTTTTTTGAAGAGTTTTTTGACAAAATAACGTAATCAGTCCATACTTAAAGAGTATAAATTTGGTAAGATAAAGGTATTATTCTATGAAACAAGGCATACATCCAGAGTTATTTGCAGTAGAAGTAAGTTGCACCTGCGAACACTCATTCATGACAAGATCAACAAAAAAAGAAATCAAATCAACACTTTGCTCAAGCTGCCATCCATTTTTCACTGGTCAGCAAAGATTTGTTGATACGGCTGGACGAATTGAAAAATTCAGAAAGAAGTTCGCGAAATAATCGATTTTTTCTTACATCCTTGGAAAATTTGTGTTTACTAAATGGGACCAGTTAGAAGCTTTACATAAAAGATTAGAAGACCAGGTTTCTTCAGGGAATGTAACGTCAAAAGATCGCGCTGAGGTTCAACGAAACTTATCAAACGTTTCAGATATCCTCAATGGTCAAAAAGAACTCGAGAAATCTCGGGCCTCTTTACAAGAAACAGAAAAACAAGCTCAACAAGAACAAGATGTTGAGCTTGTTTCATTGTTTAATCAAGAAATTCAAGATTTAAAATCTCAAATAGCTATTCAAGAAAAAGAACTTGAAGATTTCATGTACACTGCCGACGAGTTAAGCACCAGAAGTGCGTACCTTGAGATTCGCGCAGGAACAGGAGGTCAAGAGGCTGCTTTGTTTGTGGGCGATTTGCTTAAGATGTATCTTTTGTACTCTGAGAAGCGCGGTTGGAAAACTGAGATCACGGAGCAAAGTATGACTGACTTGGGTGGCTTGAAAGAGGTTGTTGTGCATATCAAAGGCAAAAACATTTACGGTATTTTCAAAATGGAATCTGGTGTTCACCGAGTTCAGCGTGTTCCTGCAACAGAAACAGCTGGGCGCGTTCATACATCAACAGCAACTGTAGCAGTGCTACCAGAGGCTGAAGATGTTGACGTGCAACTCAATGATTCAGACCTTCGATTTGATGTGTATCGTTCAGGTGGTGCTGGTGGTCAGCACGTTAATACAACTGACTCTGCAGTTCGAGTAACGCACATTCCAACGGGTGTTGCAGTAGCTTGCCAAGAAGAACGATCTCAACATAAAAATAAAGCAAAAGCTTTAAAAATGTTACGTTCTCGATTGCTTGCTCATGCTCAAGAAGTTCAAAAAGCTAAAGAGTCTTTAGCTCGAAAAGAACAGATTGGAACTGGAGAGCGTTCAGAAAAAATCAGAACTTACAACTATCCTCAAAACCGTGTGACTGATCATCAAGTTGACTTG
>JAPLIQ010000032.1 GCA_026389025.1 Candidatus Babelota bacterium | reverse complement strand
GCATGGCTCAATCTCTTGATTACCATTGTGCAAAATATATACATGGAAGATTACTTGGGCGCGACGGCAACTGAGACTTCAACCGATCTTGAAACTAAAACAAAAGAATTTTTTGATGCAGAGCAAAAAGAAGCATCAAGTCTGCAAAATCCAGCGTCGGCAGATGTTGGTTAGTTTATAACTAAAGGAGGTACTTTTTAGTTTGACGAGTGTAGTAAGTGAGAAAAATTATAATGATTAAAGGAATTTGTATGGAAAAAAGATCAAAATTATTAATTACCTTAGCAGCCTTCATGGGCTTGCAAGCTGCAGCTGTGCGAGCGGACGTGTGGAGTGTTATAGATGTGGTTAAATTTGTTAAAGAAAAAACACCAGCTGTACCAATAGCAGCTCCAATTATGCCGACAGGAGCTGTAATCGTAACTTCTCAAGCTTTAGTAAATTCACCACAGTCAATAGTTCCTTCTGCAGCGCTTGTAGCACCTTATTATATGTATTATGTGGTGTCTGGCAAAGAACCACAGACCATAAGTTGGAGCACAGGCCAACGTGTTTTATTTGTATTGAATGATGCTGTGTCAACTCAGCTGCAATCGCAATTCCCTTCAGATATAATTATTACTGAAGGAGCCACATATCAAGCTGATGAAGGAAGCCCCGCTCTTGAATTTACGGCACTTGGATTTGCTGACAGTGCATTGGTAAGTCGGCTTGGTGGTTCTACTAGTGCTTTAAATAGCACGAATGTCTATTGGTGGGGTGGTATGACAGATTTAAACACTGCTATTGGTAAATTGAATACAACTAATTATTTAGCATTAACCTATAATCCAGCAAAACAAACTATTGATGTTTATCAAGCTCCAGTATTATCGGCAGCAGCAGCGCAAACACCAGCTCAAATAGCAGCAGCAGCAGCAGCAAAAGCAAAAGCAGCAAAAGCAAAAGGTCTTGATATAGCTAAAACTGTTACTACTAACGCAAAATTTAATAATTTTTCAGATTTTGGAAAAAATCATCCATCATTTATGTCTTTTACTTTCAAGGATACAACCGGAAAGGCTATTGCAACATTTTCAGTCTTTGATGATAATTCGACAGTTGGGACACAGGGTAGCTCTGTAATTCCGTTAGATGTAAGTGATGTAAATTTTGAGAGTTTTGATTGGTCGAAAGGTGTAACCTTTCTTCCGGTCGCTGCTGATGATTTAAGCGGCATTCTTAAGGATTTAACATCCGACGACGCTCCATCCAAATTAGGGCTAGTTATAACAGGTACAGATAATGTGACGAAGGCTGTAAGCTCGTATACTGTAAAGCTTCCGATTCCTACAACACTTCCTACAGGAACTGTATGGAGTAACTCGATAGACTTCACTATAAATCAACAAAAGCCTGTTGTTACTTTCTTATTTCCTAATCAAATAACAGTTACAGGGCCTAACCCAACAGTAGCAGCAGCACAAGCAAAAGCAGCAAAAGCAAAAGCAAAAGAATACAGCTCATTACAGTCTTTCTCTCTTTCTCAATTGCAAGAACAAATTACATTGAATCCATCGACTCCGGCAACAGGCAGCATAGCACTGGTTGCTAATTCCACAGTACCAGCTTCTATGAATATTAATTTTGGAACAGCTTCTGCGTTCTCATTCTTTGGTGATGCATCGAAGGCTGGCACAAAAAGTAATGGAACGGTTGCAGCTGCAATGCCAACTATTTCTGCTGCTCAGTGGGCACAAGGTGTTACGTTTGTGATGCTTGCTTTTGATGGAACTACTCCAGCTGCTAATTTTATTCCTAAAATTACTAAAGCAACGCAACCAGCTACATTCTATATGTTTGTGTATGATTCCACAGGAAGACTTATTAAAGGTTATCCTGTACAAGTTCCTCTTGATGGAGCTTCAACGGTATCGCAAAACTATGGTACATGGGATTCAAAAACTCCTATTAGCGCTAACACCTTGCAGGTTGGTGGAACAGGTGAAGTGTTAAACGCTACATATCCAGCAGCGTTTACTATTACAGGGGCAACTCCAGCAGCATCAGCAGCACTAGCAGCTGCACAAGAAACAGCTTTGAATACATATGCTAGGGTTGATAAGGCTCTTACAACTTTAACGCTTTCGCCTGTTTATGACAACGGCGTTGTTTCTGACCTTGCATTAATAGCGGGTGGTACAGCGCAAGGAGGAACTCGAAATGCGTTAGCAGCAGCTATTGCAAGTGCAGTTGCTAAAGGTGATTCAGTAACTTTAGGTATTGTTGTTAGCTTTGATACTACTACTGTGCCGAACACTTCTATACCTGTTATAGACGTTGCAGCTTTCGCTAACGGTACATTTATAGGAAGTTGGACATATCGAGATACAAAAAACAATGCGAGTTCATTGGCTGTTGGCTTTAATATGACTCTTAAAACAAGTAAAAGCGCGGAGGCTAAAATAGTTCTTATAGCTTTGCCAAATACAGATACAAGTCTTAATGTGTTTAATATTCTTTTAGGAGCTACAGTAAGTTCAGGTGACTTCACTGTACAACAACAGTTTGAGGGGGGACTTCCTTTTGTTGGTTTTACCGGTGCAATATTACAATTACCATATACTCTGAGATATTCGCTTGCTAATGGAACGGCTGGTTCTGTGACTTGGAGTAAGGCTAATGAGTACGTTATTTTTGCAGAGAGTGGTTCTCAGTTAGCTAATGGTGGGTACGGCAATGTGGTTGTGATTCCTGCTCCTGCTTCAAGTGTCCAAATAGCAACACTTACGGTTGGAGATAGTACAGGCCAGTATGATGTTCAGCAATTTGGTAATATACAGTCTGGAATGACTGAAATAAACGGAACTACATATGGCGGTTTATTGTTGAGTTTCGGATATAAAATCAATACTATGGCTCTAACATATTCACAACGTAAATAATACTTAATACCTTAAAATAACACTGACAAAAAGAGAAAAGAGCAGGACTTAAAATCCTGCTCTTTTCTCTTTACATTTAAAAAATTAACCATTCGGCTATTAACCATTCGGTTGCGAAATCATTGAAACTGTTAAAGCCTCTAGTTGCCAGCTTGATGCCGTTTGCTCAAAGTATTGCTTAACGGCAAGAGTGTAAAATGAATTGTAAACGAAGCAAAATTCTTTTTTGACGTAGACAGGTGGCAGTGTTAAATTCGGGCTGTAGTCGGTAAATGTTGCGCCTGTAGGTATCAAGATATTTTCAGGGTCGGTAATAATGATAATGGTGTTTAAAGGTATGTTGTTATCTTTTGGTACATCTATTTGCGATGTTTCAAAATAATACAGCGTTTTATCTTGTTTGAGCTGGACCATGTACATTTTAGAATCATGCTTTGGGTCAATCATCCAATTGTGCACAGTTCCGGGTGCGATCATGTAAGCAGCTTTTATACCTTTGGTGATTAAAAAGTGAGTCTTTGGTGTTTGTGTGTGTCGGCGAGGAAATATAATCTGGCCATTGCTGTCGCTTAAAGCAACATGCCCAGCGTACATGCACATGACCCCAGGAACTCCTGATTGTCTTTTATGTGCTTGGACTATTTCGCCTGAAAAGTAACTTGGTTGTTGAACTTTTTTTGAAAATTTATGCAGCTCGTCGACACCATTTGATGGAGCTTTGACGTAGGGGTACTTTTGCAGGAAAAACGTTATCACTTGATCAAGAGCGCTTTGAGAGTGTGGGATAGCTGTCAGGGTGATTAAAAGTAAGAGTTTGGTTAAACATTTCATCTTTATCTCCTTTTTTTGATATGGTACCATGTCTACAATGCAAAAAACTATAGTTTTATGATTATGTTGCAGGTTTAAGGATTAAAAATAAATCATGACGACATACTTTACCAATCCAGAAGAACAAATTATTTTCAGTAACTTTGTTGAAAAGTTTTCTATAAGCGAGCATCAAGCGCAGCAATTTAAACAATATTTTGATTTGATTGTTCAAGAAAATCAAAAATATAACATCACGGCAATCACAGGAGTGCGTGAGATAATTTTAGATCATTTTTACGATTCACTGTCTCTCATACTTTTTTATGACATGAAAAAGATTCAATCACTAGCTGACGTCGGATCTGGCGGCGGATTTCCAGGAATTCCACTGGCAATTATGTGCCCCGAAGTTCAAATCAATTTGATCGAAGTTAACAATAAAAAAGTCCACTTTTTAGGACTCGTTGCATCGCAGCTTGGACTGAGCAACGTATCGATTCATACTGACGATTGGCGAACCTTTTTAAGGAAGTTCGAACTGCCCATAGATCTATTTGTAGCGCGAGCATCACTGCAGCTTGATGAATTAATACGAATTTTCAAACCTTCGTCACGATTTCAAGAGAGTGTTTTGGTGTACTGGGCTTCAAAAAAATGGATAGCAACAGGGCAAGAAAGAGAGTATCTTGATACATGCGTGCCTTATGGGGTTGGCGATAAAGAGCGAAGTTTGTGCTTCTTTATGAAAAACAAATTAAATCAAAACCTTTTTATTTAGACTGGGGACATATGAAATTGAGTGTTACGTCGCGGATCTCCGCTTTATTTCAATTTGATGGCGGACTGCCATACTCTAGAATTTTACGATATTTTTATCCTGAATTTATAACAGCACTCATCATTTATTTTCTTCCGTACTGCATCGATTGTTATTTTATTTGTAATTTAAAATCGACCAATCTGTATGCAGTGTCTGGGATCGTTGATAATTTTTTAACGATGTTTTTAAAAGCGGCTGAAGGTCTTTCAGTCGGAATAGTCATTGTTGCTGGTTATCATAACGGTCTTAAAGAGTACAAAAAAGCAGGGGAAGCATTTGTCGATGCTTTCTGGACCGTCATTGGTATTGGCGCTCTAGTTTCAGTCACGTTGTATTTTGCGGCTTTAGGAATATGTCATTTCAATAATTTTTCTTATTGCATGATTGAGCAGGGTGTTCCGCACCTACAAATCAAATCAGTATCTATATTTTTCATGTTTATCTCTTTTGCATTGGCTGGTTTTTTACGATCAATAAAAAACACATTTACCCCAATGGTCGTAGTTGCTTTAGGTAGTGTGGTATTTGTGATAGTTGATTACCTTTTAATTTTTGGAGCATGTGGGTTCCCGGAAATGAGCTTGCTCGGCTCGGCCGTTGCGTCACTATCTCAATATGTTTTTATGTCAGTTGCTATGCTTATCTACATAACTTATTCAAAAGATCACGAAAAATATGGGATATCGTTTTTAACCCAAAGAATTTCATTTTGTCGCATGAAACAATTGCTTTTGGTTTCAATACCAGTTCTTATCGATAAAGCTTCAATATCTTTTGCTTATGTGTGGCTTGGATCATGCATGTCTCACATGGGTCCAGTGTCAGCAGCAGCGTTTTCATGCATTAAGCTTATGGACCGATTTGCGTTTTTACCTGCTATCGCATTTGCCCAAGTTATTACGTTTTTAGTAAGTAACGATGTAGGTAGCGGTCGATGGAAAGATATTCATGCAAATATTAAAAAAGTAGTTATTATCACGACTGTTCTTGTAGGAATTGTTTTGATCATTGGCTCTATCTGGCCATATATATTTGTAAATTTATTCGATCATAATAATGAATTTGGACATTTGGTTGCAGTTATTTTTCCAGCATTAAGCATCTTGATTTTGATAGATTTGTTGCAATTAATTTTATCTGCAGCGCTTCGTGGTGCTGGAGACGTTAAAACAGTTATGATAACTCGGGTATGCGTGATTGGTGGATTTTTCATACCATCAACATACATTATTGCCATGATTCCATTTACAACCGTGGTGTCTAAAATGCTTGTAACCTATGCAGCATTTTTAGCAGGAAATGGCTTGATGAGCATTGTGTATATTTTAAGACTAAGACAAGTACATTGGAAAAATATAAACGAAAAGGCTTGCAATGAGTAAAGTAACTAAAGAAGAAGTAAGAAAATTAGCCGGACTTACAAAAGTTTCTTTTGAGGAGCATGAGTTGGACGGTATCATACAGCAATTAAATGATGTTTTAGCATACGCTGAGCGCGTGGTTCAAATTGCAGAGCAGCAAGTTGACATGCCAACAAGTAAAAATGTTAACTGTGACCGGGCAGACGTTGTAATTCCAACAGACATTACGGCAATTTTAGCGCAAGCTCCACAGCAAGAAGATAATTACTTCGTAGTGCCTAAATTTTTAGATAATTAATTCGAACTTATCTCTACAGGAGCTTTCCCGTGAATGATTTATCGTTTGCAACAATTCAAGAACTCAAACAAGGTTTAGAAAATAAAAGTTTTTCATCACAAGAACTATTAGAATTTTATGTACAAAAATTTCAACAACATGATGATTCAATAAAATCAGCAATCGAAATTTTCGATACAAAATCGATTTTAGAAAAACACCAACAGGTTGGTCAACAGGTTGGTCAACAAGGCGGCCTTCTAAGCGGTATTCCCGGCATTATTAAAGATAATATTTGCCAGCAAGGTCGCATTACTTCATGCGCATCCAAGATGCTTGAAAATTACCGCGCAACGTATGATGCAACAGTTATTGAGCGTTTAAAAAATGAAGGTGCTTTGCTCATAGGCCGAGCTAACTTAGACGAATTTGCTATGGGAAGTTCAACAGAAACTTCAGCTTTTTTCAAGACGAAAAATCCTTGGAATTTAAGCTGTGTGCCTGGAGGATCAAGTGGTGGTTCAATTGCAGCTGTAGCAGCTGGGATGGTTCCATGGGCACTGGGAAGTGAAACGGGCGGTTCAGTTCGTCATCCTGCAGCATTTTGCGGCATCGTTGGTTTTAAACCAACATACGGTTCTGTTTCTCGTTATGGACTGATTGCGTATGCATCGTCTCTTGATCAAGTTGGTATTGCTACGCGTACTGTTTATGATAGTGCTTTAGTTTACTCAGCTATTGCAGGCCATGATCCTAAAGATGCTTCAACATTAAAACAACTTGAAAAAAAAGATTACACTACGCAGCTTGATGGAATTTTACCAAAAAATCTGCGTATCGGAATTGTAAAAACAGCTTTTGATACCCCAGGTCTAGATCCTCAAGTAAAACAATTAACACAAGATGCAATTGAAACTTTACGACAAGCTGGCGCAACGGTTCATGAAATTGAATTGCCAACGCTTGAGTACAGTGCGGCGACTTACTTTATTATCAGTCGTGCTGAAGCTGCTTCAAACTTAGCGCGCTTTGACGGTGTTCGTTATGGATACCGGAGCAAAGATGCAAAAAACTTAGAAGATCTGTACGTTAAAAGCCGCAGTGAAGGTTTTGGTAAAGAAGTAAAAGTGCGAATGCTCATTGGAAACTATGTGCTTTCTGCAGGGTATGCTGGCAAGTTTTACCACAATGCTCAAAAGGTACAGGATTTAATTCGCAAAGATTTTGCAAATGCATTTTCAAAAGTTGATGTCTTGATGATGCCATCACAAGCTTGTCCTGCTTTTGAATTTGGAAAATTTGATAACAATAAATTACAAATGGATCTACAAGATTATTTCTTGTGTCCGGCAAACTTAGCAGGGATTCCTGCAATGTCTGTTCCGTGTGGATTTACGCAAGAAAATATGCCAGTGGGTGTTCAGTTAATTGGTCCAGGCCTTTCTGAGCAACTTTTATTTAAAGTTGGCCACGCTTATCAGCAGATAACTGATTGGCACAAAATGCATCCGAAATTATAAAAGGTGCATATGTTTAAAAAGTTAATTTTAATGGTACTTGCAGTCCTATGCCAAGTCGAATGCGTAGCTTCATTTGGCAAGAGATCAAGTGGTCAGGAATTAAAGAGGATGGTAATATTTCCTCCAAGCTATGATTTAGATGCTGAGATTGTTCCTTATGGCCAGGTAATTGATATTGGTAGCGTAAAAAAAGATGAAGAAGATTATTCCTGCTGGAAATGCCTAGATTATCTTTGGATTAGTTTTGTTTATATGAACCATAAAGCTTATGAAGAATCAAGTGACGGTAAGCGAGAATAATAGATTTAGAAATTAGACAAAAAAATAAAGTAGGGCTCGAGTTGAGCCCTACTTTATTTTTTTTACGCTGGAACTACTTTTGGAGTAATTCTTTTCATAGGACGAGTTTTTGAAGCAGCTTTTTTAGCTACGCTTTTTTTAGGAGCGGCTTTTTTAGCTACTTTGCGTTTTGGAGCAGCTTTTTTAACTGCAGCTTTACGCTTTGGAGCAGCTTTGCGAGTTACTTTACGCTTAGCAGCTGCTTTTTTTGTTGTTACCTTTTTCATATACTTCTCCTTTTTTGTGAAGATACTATCTAACGCTTACACTTTATTTAAAATTTGTATTTAAACGCAATGATTTATTTCACAAAGATCAATTTATGGCATATGGATAAACATTTCATAGTTTTTATTTTCAATGTTGAATGAAAATTTTTAGGTAATTTTACGTATAAATTTTGTTGTTTTTGACAAGCGTGACTGTTTTTTATTTTTGCATTTTGAAAACGAGCGCGGTTGTGTTAAACTGTAAAAAAGTCTTATAGCTAACGTTTTTTGAGAGATCCATGGATTATTTTAAACAAAATTTAAAAATTAAACATTTATCATTCCCCCGATTTATCGGAGGACCTCTTGATGGAATTACCGATTCTCCTTTTCGAAAACTTGTTCGTGATTTTTCAAAAGAAGAACTTTTGTATACCGAGATGCGTCATGTCTGCTCCGTGGTCACGCCAAAAGGTGGCGCGATGGCACTGGATTTCTCTCAATATGAACGTCCATTGAACTTTCAAGTTTCTGCAAATTCACCTGAACATGTTAAAGCTGCTTGTGAAAAAATTGTTCAAGCTGGCGTTGATATGATTGACTTGAACGTTGGTTGTCCAGCTCGTAACGTGGTGACATCGTGTTGCGGTTCTGCTTTAATGGCAAATCCTGTTATGTTGGAAAAAATATTAAAAGAATTTAAACGAGTGATTCCTGATCATGTTCCTTTTACCATAAAAATTCGCTCAGGATTTAAACAAGTCAATGCTGTCGACATAGCAAAATTGGCACAGGACTGTGGCGTTGATGCTTTGGCTATTCACCCCCGACTTCAGCCGCAAATGTTTACAGGGCTGCCAGATTACAAGGTTGCTGCAGCAGTTAAACAGGCTGTCTCTATACCTGTTATCTTTTCTGGCAATGTGGTAAATTTCAAAACAGCAAAAATGACGTATGAAGCAACAGGCGTTGATGGATTTTTAATCGGTCGAGGCATTTGGGCAAAGCCATGGAAGCTTGAAGAAATGAAGCAGCATGCAATGGGAAATGAATATGTGGTTGACCAAAGTATGATACTTCAAGTAGCATTGCGACATCTATCACTTATGGTTGAGCAGTTTGGTGTGCATGGATTACTACGGTTTCGAAAACATCTTCCTTTTTACATAAAAGGCCATCCATCGGCAAGCGCACTGCGAAGTCGCTTAGTACGCTCTGAATCAGAAGCTGATATTAAAGAAGGTTTGCAGGAATTTTTAAGCTAATTTTTTTAGGATATGGTCATGATGAGGCAAGAAGTTCGATTTTGGACGATTCATGTTTTTTATGTTCTGTTTGTTTTGTTTTTAATTAATCGTATTTTCTTTTCCTGTCATGGTGTTACTGAGCGAACAGTTTCCTATCTTTTGTACCCATTTTTTAAAATTCATACGAGCATTGTCAGCTCTGTTCATCAAAAGTCTGAGCATCGACAAAATTTGCAAGCTTTGCAAAAAGAGCTGGACGGTTTGTATGTTCAGCATGATGTCTTAAAAGGTCGCGTAGCACAACTGCAGGCGCAGCAGCTATTTGTTGAGCAAAGTCAGGAAGTGGTAGATTTTGCCCATCGCTACGAAGTCGATAATAAAAAAATCGCTAAAGTTTTACTATGCTATGAAAGCTTGCAAGAAGATGCCATTTTTATTGAAGGTGGCAGCGACAACGGGATTGCAAAAGACGATGTGGTGGTGTACGAAAATGCACTGATTGGACGTGTTATCGAGGTTTACAGCTGGTACAGTAAGGTAGCTTTAATTACCGATCAACGGTGCAAAGTCTCTGCTCAAAGCAGTGAAGATGCAGCTGGAATTTGCTGTGGCAAAAATAATAAACGACTTGAATTTTGTTTCGTGCCTCATTTCAAAAAAGTTGTAGTTGGCGACGTTGTTACCTCAACGGGACAAGGATTGATGTACCCACAGGGCTTTGCCTTGGGCATCGTGCAAAAAGTTACAACTGATTTAGTGTCTCATCAAATCGAGCTCAAGCCCTACTTTGATATTAAAAATATTTCGTATGTGTACGTTTTCACTAAACAACACTGAAGTTTGAAAGTATAAAAAAAGAGCGCTTTTTACGGCGCTCTTTTTTTTGTCATTCGTCTCATTACTTTTAAAAAGTAACACCTTGTTTTTGTGCAAATACAAAAAAGCTATTCCAAAAAGAATTCGCTATTGAATTTGACATTGAACTTTCAAGTTCGTCATCTGAATCATCACCTTCAGGGTTAAGTAATTTTTGCAGTGCTGACGGTGCAGCAACTTTTATCAATTCGATTTCTCGATCTGAATGTAAAATTTGCTTTTTGATATGTTCAAGGGCTACAGATTGGTTTCCGATTTCATCAACAAGTTTTAATTTTAATGCGTCATTTCCGGTAAATATTTTACCGTTAGCCCAGCTGTCTTTTGAGGCGATAGGCAAGTGGCGATATTGTGCAATATCATTTGCGAATTGATCGTAGCAGTCATCAACGAGCTCTTTGAGCATTGTTTTTTGCTCTTCTGTCATGTCGGTAAATGGATCAAGGCTGTTTTTATAAGCTCCTGATGAAATATCGTGAGTTTGAATTTTCCAATCTTTTAAAAGTTCTTTTACTTTAAACTGAGTGCTGATTTTAGCTCCGATGCTGCCGATTAAGGAACTATTGGTAGCGATGATATAATCAGTTGTCGCTGCGATATAGTACGCACCAGACGCACATATATTTTCAGTGTAGGTAATAATTGGCTTAGGGTACTGCTTTTTAAGCTGCAGAATTTCTTGGCAGATAGCTTGTGACGAACCAGCAGCTCCTCCAGGGCATTCCATTTTAATCAAAATTGCTTTGATTTCAGGATCTTTGAAAAACTTTTTAAGTTGCTTGTTCCAGCGAGTTGATGAAGTTATGACGCTTGACATGTTGACCAAGCCAACTTTGTTTTTTGGCTCCGAGTACTCAGAAAGCTGTTTTTTAATAGTTTTAAAAACCGGGGATGCGAACTGTAGGATGAGTAAAACCCAGAAAATATTTTTTAGATAGTCAGCGAATTTTGCCATGTGGGCCCTTTTTATGTGTAGAAAAGTATGAATAGTATTACTGTTTTATACTGTAGCAAATATCAGATTTTTAGAAAGTTTAAAAATAAAGCCTAATTTCGACATTTGGCTTTGACTTTGGCGCTCGTATTCGATACAATTCTTATATCGTCAAAATTCTTAGAAATATATTAAACAAGTTTGGGCGGTTAGCTCAGTTGGTAGAGCATCAGTCTTACAAACTGGGGGTCACTGGTTCGAATCCAGTATCGCCCACCAAACTTTGTTCCTTGGTAGCTCAGTTGGTAGAGCAAACGACTGTTAATCGTTAGGTCGCTGGTTCGAGTCCAGCCCAAGGAGCCATTCATTTGCGATGCAAATGAATAACAGGCCACTTACTTTTTGAGTGGCATTCAATTGAAATTAGTGGGGTTGTAGCTCAGTTGGTTAGAGCGTTCGCCTGTCACGCGAAAGGTCGCGAGTTCGAGTCTCGTCAATCCCGCCATTTGAGTTGATCTTGTGATTTAGCCATTAAATTAAATGGCTCTCGCAGCTCTAGGAGCAGTTTATCCGAGTCTAGCTGCAAGTTCGAAAAAAAGAATCTTAAAAGTTGCTGTTTTTCACCGAGTTTCGAACTCATGAAAATCTCTTTTGCATTATTTATCAAATTTAATACTTCTTTAGCCGCAAACTGTTCAACTTTGCTATCAGTGCTGTACGATTTGATCTCAAGCAGCAGTCTTTGTTGTTCCTGTTTATATTCTTCAAGCTTAAAATGATACGTTGCGCCATCTATTTTTCCATCGATATGCATATCAATTAGCTTCGAGATACGTTCTTGAGCTAAGTTGAGTTGGTCATTGCGTATGCGCTGGTCTTTTTGAATAAGCTCTTGTTCTTTAATCTCATACTCTTCAATGTGCGCTGCAACCTCATCAATTTGCTGGTCAGTCAATTGAATTTGATCGAATTGTTCTAGCATCAGCTTCAATAATACTTCTTCCTTGACCCATTTTTTGATGCAAATTTTTCGGGCATTATGACAGGAATAATATATATAAACGAACTTCTTGATGTCACCTGAAACGGTGCTGCCGCAATTTTTACAGGAGATAAGTCCTCGCAGTAAAATAGGTTTGCCAGCATATTGCACTGGTGCTTTGTGATGATTTGCGATGACAGCTTGTACTTGGTTGTATAACTCTTCAGAAATTAATCGTTCATACTTGTGTGGATATGTCTGATTTTTGATTTTCATTTGGCCAAAATAAAAAGGATTACCCAATATCAATTCAACAGTTCGATCGGAAATAATTGCGCCGCGAGCTGTACGAGGAAATCCTTGAGCTCTCATTTTTTCAGCAATTGTTTGATAAGAATTATTTCCCTTTGCATACTCTTCAAAAATCTTTACAACCCATGGTGCTTGCTCAGGATTTACGACTATAGTTTTTTGACCAGATGGTAAAGATGCATTAGTGTAGCCGAATGGCGATTTGCAGGGAAACTGTCCATTTTTAACACACTGTTCTTGGCTTCTTTTTACGTTATCTCCAAGCTGACGAACATAACTTGATGCAAACAATACACCAACATCCCATTGAAGCAGCTGAGCACTATTCGAACTCTTATTGACGATTAAACCTTCTCGCAGAAAGTGTAGTTCGATTTTTCCTTGCTTGCGAAGTTCGTCAAGCAAAGGTGTTTCGCGAAAGCTACGTTGTAATCTATCAACAGTATCTGTGATCAAAGCATAGGGTTCTTTAGCTTTTTTTATGAAGTTGATGATCTCTTCAAATTGCTTACGAGTTTCTTTAGATGAAGACTCGGTAACTTGATATGTGTGTTCAATTTTAAAATTTCTTTTGAGCGCATATTCAGTTAAGCGGCGGACTTGGGCAGGTATTGACTGCCCATCCTCCTGATCTTTGCTTGAAACACGTGCGAAAATTATAGCTTTCATATTTACACCAACTTAATGTTATGAAGTAAGCTCTCAAGATCTTCTTTTTTGTATAATCGATATGCATTTTGTGGATTGCGATACACCGAAATTCTTTTGTCTCGCTCCCAATTTCGTAAAGTGTTTGGTGTAACACCAATTGTTTTAGCAGCGTCTGTAATTTTTAGATAATCATCTATTTTGTACATATATGTCCCTCTGTTATAAGTTTATCAAACATTGATAAACATGGCTATTAATCATGGTTTTCTGATTTCCTATTTTCCTATACGCTAGGGGAATAAGAAAATAGGAAATTGTTATGTTTCTAGATCAAACTTTTAGTTTTTGCTTTAGATAGCCGCCATTCTACTTGTGATTTAGTAAGTTTTGTCTGCTTACAAATTTCTTTAATAGTGAGACCGCTATTTTTCATATCAGCAATTTGCAGGATTTGAGCTTCTTCTGGTGTATCAGATAATTCCCATGTCCATACACCATAATCATCCTCAAGCAATTGAACTTGAAAAGAACTTGCGTCAGCACCTGTAAAGTGACGGGCTTTATCAAAAGAAACTTCAAAACGAGCGCCTTCTTCTGCTTTATAATCGTCAGGATGTTTAAGCATGATAACGGTATCAAGAATATCTTCTCGTTTGCTGGTACCACGCTGTGCACCATTTTTGCCAGCATGATGAACAAAGAGCACAGATTTTCCCCTGCGTCGTAAATCTAAAGCCCATTCTTGTGCTTGTTGCCATCCTTCTGATTCATTTTCGTTTCCACTTCTAAATAAGCATGAAATGTTATCAATCACTATAAGATCACGATCTTGAATAAACTCTTCGATCATTTTTCTACCTTCCTCTGTTGCTAGATCTGGCATAACCCGTGTCTGTAAATCTGGTGTCATAAATTTAAAAAACTCAGAATCTGCTTCTTTAGGCATCATGGTTTTGATCATCTTCAATCGCTCTTGCATCAAAACAGCAGGCATTTCACCATCTAAATACAAAACTTTTTTGGCTACAGGAGCAGTCCATCTTAAAAAAGTATTTCCAGTTGCTACAGCATATGCAATTCCTAAAGCAATGTGCGTCTTGCCAACACCACGTTTTGCTACAAGCAACACTAATCCCTGGCTTGGCAGAAAAGGCATCAGCAACATTTCTCTTTCGGGAAGAACAATAGTTAATAATTCATCAAGAGATACAACGCGTAATGAATTGTTGTCACGAGGAGGTTTGTACTCCAATGTTTTTTCAACAAGTTCTTCAAGCTCATCTGTAGTGTGACCCATTTCAAGCCAATCAGTTATATCCTGACCATGTTTTTCTCTGTATTCAATACCAGGTAAATCTACAACCTTAAGGCTTTTTACTTGCCCATACAAACTCTTACAAAGTAATTCTTTGCGCTGTAATCCTGTTTTGTCATTATCATAAAGAACAACTACGTTAGCATCCTTAAGTATTTGCGTATAATTTTCATCCCATTCTAAAGAGGTTATGGTTGTGGTCGCAAAAATAATATGCTTCAGTAATGTTTCGACATCCTTTTCACCTTCAACCAAAAAAATTGTTTGTTCTTTTGATATTCCGTAAAGCAATTGAGGCAGGTGATATAGCACTCTTCTGCAGCCATCAATATTGGTTATGATTTGTCCATTTTTTTCTTGTTCAAAATAAAACTTTTTTGTTCCATTGGCACTATTGATGCGTATTTTTCGGAATAATAAATTTTTATTTTCATCTTCATAGCGATAAGCAACTTGATTTTTATTATCCATAAGACGCACCTTTGTCTCTTGGAGGAAATAAATCTTTCTTGTTAATGTTTAATGAAGTACAAATATCATCAATGGTGCAGCCACTAAAGCAGTATATGAGGATTTTGCCATCATCTCCTTGAGATATAGCCAAGCTAGGATGTCTATCATCATGTGCTGGACAGGCAAGTTTGTAACCTGAGCGATATATTTTAGGCTGCGAATGTGTCTGATGTGCAATTAAAGAGACACATTGTTCAAAATTTAAAGGTTCTACTTTGGGAGCTGATATGGTATAATGATACATAAGATGTTTCTTTCAATTTTGGGTCGGATTTTCTCTCCGACCTGTTTTTTTAAATTATTTTCCAGTCGATACTTTTTCTTGCTTTCTTCGCTTGTTAGCTCGATGCAGCAACAAAAAAAATTGTAATAAGTTATAATCAGATTCTTTCAAACTATTCTCCTTAGAATTTAGTGATTAAGGTTTTGCATACTTTATGTAGAATAGATCTAAGAAAACGCACCCCCACCCGATTTGGTTACATTTTTTAGAAAAGAAAAAATATGCTTCAGCCGCAGGAAAAAATTAGATTGCTACTGTTTCAGTTGGATCAGGCTTTTAAAGCCAAAACAGATAGATTGTTCGGCAGTAAAATTGTTAACATCGTTTTGCCGCTATTGAGATATGTTTTTCCTGATTTAGCAACAGAACAGAAATTATGGAACGGTCTTGATTCGTTAGATAAATCAAGTGCCTACTATAAGACTAAGTTTTTTGGTGGTAACTTTGGTTATTGTGAGCATCAAGAGTATCCATTGCTATATTTAAGGCATCGATCTGGCGATAAGCCGTCTAGGGCTAGTGATGATATACGAATTTTATATGAATATTTATGTGAGTTTGAAATAGCGTGGCAGCGAAAACGTGATTATTTTAGAGAAAAAATTTTATTTCATCAACCAAGTGATCATTTAAGAAGAAAACATAGAAATAAAACCAAAGAAAAGCTTACTCAACAAGATAAGATGCGTGATTTACAATGTTTGAATGAATTCATGGATCATGCAGAAATTAAGGCGATGAAGACAGGCCTTAATGCTTCGCTTGGTAAAAATAGCATAACAATGCGACGTCAACTTTCAAAACAAGAACAGGATTGTTATGATGCAGCTTTTTTTAAAAATATGAATGTATCAGATACATCTATAACTATGGTTGACGATAGTGCGCATGTTGATATTTCTAGTGTGCAAAATTGGATATACACCCGTAAAAAAATTACAAATTATATCAAAGCGATTATCTGCGCTTATGATGAATCATTTTTGCATGTTTCTGATAAGCAATTTGAGCCTTTAAGGGTTCAGTCATATATGAAAGAAGGTGATAAAAAGCTACTTTTGATAGTTGAATGGTTGCCAGGAATTAAAGAACATTTGATTTTGTGGGAAAAAACAAAAAAAGGAAGTGTTTGTACGTTGTTGTTTGCTCAAAATTTGATGTCTGTTGGAAGTGGCACTAACATCAAAAAAAAACCTAGGGGTTATTGTTCAGCTAAATATTTAAAGAGATTAGGAATTACTGCTATTTTAGAAAAAATATTCAAAATTGATAAACGTGCATCTATCCCGAGAGTAAAAAACAAAGAAGAAGCAGTCTCTTTTGCTGAGCTACGAAAAGAAGATCGTTCTGACCTCTTGGCATATATAAAAACACTGAAGTTTGATGATTTGGAATTTTAACAGTGTCCGATTTTTTGCTTTAAATCATTCTCGTAATCTCTTACTTGGTTTAAACTTATCGTATGAGACAACAGATGAATATTAAGGAGATTTAATGCTGAAGACTGTTACGAAAAAAGCATCAAAAGCGATAGCTGTACCAAGCCAAATTTCTATGCTGATTGAAGCGTTTAATTGTGATAATGAACATGCTGCGCGACTACTTGTGAAGAAGGCCATGCTTGTAACTCATGATAGCTCAAATCACTGGCCTAAGGAGAATGCTTGGAATGATAATGACCTTGATGCTGTTATCAGTTTGATTCGAGGAATTAATCCCAAAGATACTATAGAAACTATACTTGCTGCTCAATTTGTATCCTTACATCTCAAGAGTATGGAGACTATGTCCAGGGATAATTATAACACCATGGGCGCAGCAATGATGATGGTGAGATTGAGCCACCAATCTTTGAATATGCTGCAACAATATCGAGGCAAGAGCCAAACTATAAACGTGAATTATAACGTTCACTCTGAGGGCAATACTGTTCTCAATTCCTTTGTTCAGGCAGGGGTCAAAGAAAAAATGGAAGGGAAGTCATGAGATTCAAGATGGACTTCTCTAAGTTACCTAAATGCGGGTCTTTGCCAAAAAAGAATTCTTCTCGTATTCATCCCTGCAAGCACATTGCGCTTCAAAATGGTAGATGCTATTACCATCAAGGTCGGCCTATTACTCATGGAAAATATGCTCAATCAACAGTTGAATCAAAAAGAAACAGTCGACTGTTCATTAGCTCGATGCGCCAATCTATGGAATCATTAGCTGAGTTGGTCTATGAATGAAACGCGTAAACGAGAAATGATATTTACAACATTGATCGAAGCTTGCCATGAACAAGATGCGTATTCTGTGTCTATGATGTGTATCAAAGCCAAAATTGATTATGAGAAAATCAAGATGTGGGCTCAGGAAGATGCAAAGTGGGATTATGCTTTAAGTCTCTGCCAAAGTCTTTGTGAATGCAATTCTGAAATGGCAGCCTTGATGAGCAGAATGCCTTGTAGAGAAATGGAGCCTTTTATGGGTGATATAGCGAATGATAAAATATAAAATATGAACCGTAGCCTTTAAAAAGAGCCGCTCTATGCATAAAAATAGGAACTATCCGTTTGTAGAGATGATCAGTCTTTGATAGAATAAAATAGGTACAAACAAGGCTTTTTTAGGGGTTTTTATGATTAAAAAAACAATTTCACTTCTTTGTCTCTTGGCTGTTTTTTCTGTAAACGGCACAGGATCAGTGATTCTATTGCATGGTACTTCTTCTGCTGGAAAAAGCTCAACGCAGCGTGCTCTCAAAAAATTATTGGGTGAAAATTTTATGGTACTTTCTATCGATGATTATGGTTGGAAGGCTATGATCAATCTCGCAAAAGAGCTTAATTTGATTAATGACTCTATGTCTTTTGAAGAACAGCAACGCATCTGTGTAGAGACAGACAATATTGTTTTTAATCAAAAACAATCCGATCTGGCTTATTGGGTAGAAGTGATGAAATATTATTACGATGATGTGCATCGTTTGGCGATTGAAGGACACAATATTATTATGGATACAGCCTTTGGCTTATTGGAAGATGGTGACATAGATTATTTTCGTAAAACTATGTCAGATGTTCCAACTTTTACAGTATTGATCTATTGTTCACCAGAGGCCTTAGCGCAACATACTTATGATCGAAATTGCATTGTTGTTGATTTAGCTCAAATGCGCAGTATAAGCGAAGTACTTAAAACATTTTGCACAATGTACAAAGTCTCTGAATGTGATGAACTGCCTGTTGCTCAGCTTTGCTTAGATGATATAAAAAAAGCTTTAAAAATAGCTGAAAAAAATTTAATTGAAATGAATGCAGATCAATCTTTAAAGCAAAGAACGGATATTTTAGAAAATGTTTTGCAAGTGTATATTAAAGCTTTTGGATTAGATTTGCATGATTCGGTTTCTATTAGTCCTAAATTTCTAGGTAACTTTACGGTAAATTCAGGTATTAATTCTGCTATAGAATGCGCTGATCAGATTAAAAAAGCGTATGAAGCGCATACTGCCTTATTATAGATTTAAAGTATTGTATGAATATCAAAAAAGATTTTTTATCATGGTAAGATGAACAAAAAAATAAATAAGGAAATAATTATGATCAAGTCAAAACAATGGAAAATCATAAGTGCGATATTCTTAACGGCTGCTTTTATTATTAGTATAAAAGCAATGCATAATCAAAAGACGTTATCTAAATGGTTTACATCTATTTCAAAAAAAACAGCTCGTACTGGCATGTTGCAAGCGCATGATAAACAAGGATTGCCTATTGTTTTTCAGTGGTATCGAACTAGCTTGCAATCATCTGATTTTTCAGAAATTACAAAAACTGTAAGCGCAGTAGGAATTGAAGCATATGTTTCCGTAGAAACACAATTTTTAAAACAACATCCTGAGGCTGTGTCACAAGATGAAAACTTTAAATCTTTTGAACCTCTGTTTAAAGATGGACTTGAGTATGTTGATTGGAACTTAGTTGAAAATCAAGAACGTGAAAATTTAAGACAAATCTTTGAAATGGATGTTGCCAGTTTAAGCGCTGAAATCAAAGAGTCATTGCCTAAGGATTATTATTTCTTTGTATTGGCTCGAGATAAAACAACCTCTAATGTATTAGGCTTTATTCAGTTTGCAATAGCTCCATACTACGGCTTTGGAGATGTTAAAGTTATCACCATTGCAGTTGCGCCAGCAGCGCAAAATCGTGGGCTAGGCAAATTACTCATAAGTTCAGTCTTCAAAATTATTCCAAACATTAAGCGTCTGTTTCTTAGTACACGTCCAACTAATGTGATTGCTATCGGAGCATATCAAGCATGGGGTTTTATACCAGATGCTCATCCTATTCAAGATCCTCACTGGAAAGCAATTCAAGATCATTGGGTGTATTTTGAGTATCAAGTAAAGCAAACAAATATTTTACAAAAGACAGCTAAGTCTTTGAAGGAACATTCATGTCATTGTTAATAACAATTTTAAAATACATTGGCCTTACTATCCTTGCGCTCATAATCATTGGTTTGCTCTATCAATACATTGCAACAAAGTTAGATGAAAAAGCATATCCACCGATTGGCAAAATGATTGATATTGGTGGGTATAAATTACACATGATTGATTCTGGAACTGGTGGGCCTACCGTTGTCATGGATGCAGGCGGAGGGTGCACAACACTTGATTGGTCGCTTGTTCAATCTAAAATTGCAAAGTTTACTCGAGTAGTGAGCTATGATCGTGCAGGTCATGCATGGAGTGATGCAAGCCCACTGCAGCGTACTAGTGAAAATATTATTTCTGAATTACATACAATGCTTCATAATTCTGGCGTCCCAGCCCCATATATTTTAGTTGGCCATTCCTTTGGTGGCTTTAATATGCAACTGTTTGCAGGCAAATATCCTAATGAAGTTGCTGGGGTTATATTAGTTGATTCAAGCTCTGAAGAGACTTATCAAAAAGTAACAAAACCTTCTAACTTTTCCATTGCTCTTCTCAAGACTTCGTTTTATTTAGGCATACCTCGCTTAATGCAGTATGTACCATCAATAAAAAGAACCAACAATGAACGGATTACAAAATATCCATTGAATATACAAAAACAATATTTCTCCCAGGTATTTACAACTAAATATGCAAATGCGTGCATACAAGAAGGATTGTTTATGGAACAAAATTGTAATCAATTAAAACTGGTTAAAAATCTATTGAAAAACAAACCATTGATAGTCATTAGCGCTGGCAAACCAATGATATTCATGGATGAGCTAAAAGATTGGCCTACATGGCAATCAAATTTAGTAAACAAATCATCACGAGGCAAACAGATCATTGCGCAGCATAGTGGTCATATGATCAACTATGATCAGCCGGAAATTATTGTTGATGCTGTGAGAGAAATGGTGGATGAACTAAAAAGTCGGAATGGCAATTAATTGCAGCATTTCCTTTAGCTTAGACCATCTAAAAGTTCGAAGTGTGCCCAGTGTTTGCCGCCATACTACGCGTTACTTTGTAACAAGCTTCGTATGGCTCTGCCAAGGACTTAATAATAAAATTAATATTAATAGTATAAGCGTAGTATGCGTTACGAAGTGAACCCCTAGGGTACGTAGTAAGGCAATAAAAATAAAAAGTCGATTCTTCTTTTCTTCAACGGTAATCACTAAATGTACTACGTTTACTTCATCAGATCCATCAACAATCCCGATAAAACATATGTTGGCTATACAACCAATTTGCAAGAACGTTTAGATACTCATAATGCAGGCAACTCTGTTTATACAAAAGACGATCGACCATGGAAAGTGGTTTCGTATATTGGTTTTGATTGCCAGCAAAAAGCTCAAGATTTTGAAAAATATGTTAAAGTTGGTTCAGGAAATGCCTACGCAAAGAAGAAATTCTGGTGACTCATTTAATCGTTAAACCGTAGGGGATTTCATGACAGAAAATAAAAAAGAATTTGTTGAGCCTGTTTCAAATTTAGAAGTTATTTTCAAAGATGGACTTCCAGTATCAATAGTTTTATCAGTGGAAGATTTTGAAAGAATGACTAGCAAAATTGCAACAGCTGAAGAATTATTTGAAGGCAAAGATTTATTTATGCCTGATGGACAAAAAGTAACATTTGAAGAGATGGCAGATAAGCGTTTTGCATTAGAATGTATAGATCGTAAAGCAGACCTTGATTCGTGTTTGTAGAAAAGTTTGAACTTTAAAAAATCTAAAACTTTCTAGCTTAGAAATTTAAATCCACTCAAGTAATTGGGTGGATTTTTTGTTGTTAAAATGTAAAATTCAAGCAAGAAAGTTAATTTGAGTGTTTTTGTTTTATATAAAAAGGACTATTCGGTGAAAATAGTTTTTAAAGTATTTTTGTTAATTGCTACTTTGTTTCAATATGAAAGCGTATTGTCTCATGGATTTGCAGGACTTACATTAGTTAGTTTGCAAAATAATCAAAATCTTTTACCCATTAAAGATATCTCTAGTAAGTTTTTTAAAGGGCAAAAAACCACAGTTGGTACCTATAAAGAAAAATCAAAACAATGGAAAACTAAACCTGTTCAAGCGGTAGCTTATTGTCAATCAAATGCCTTTTTTGAACTTGATTTTGTAAGCAGTCGAAAAAAATCATCAGAAACAATTACCTGTTCTCCATTGCAGTTATTTTATCGAGCATCAGATATGCAGTGGATACCGGCTCATGAGTTACGAGATGGAGACGAGCTGCTTTGCAGGGATAATGCGATAACGAAGTTGCAATCAAAAAAACAGGTCTTTGGATTAATAACTTTATATATCATTGAAGTTAAAAAACATCATACATTTGCGGTTGGTCGCCAAAACATATTGACGCACAATATGTTTATTCCAATTGCTACAACAATTGGCATGTCAGTGCCCTTTGATATTGTTTTGGGAGCAGGAACCTTTGCTTGTATGTTTGGGCCAGTGTCGTTTTGCTGTAGTGTAGCTGCCGCTGGTATAGCTGCTGCCATAACCTATCAATGTGGCAAGAAAAAACATACTGATTTCAATTTGGTTCTTGAACCTGCAGAAGGTTGTAACTTTAAAATGATCCCTGATTGCTTTGAGCAAAAAGCAGATGATGCTCAAGCTCCTGGCCTTCCAGCTGAAAAAGATGGATTTGTTCCTCCCAAAAATTGGAATGGTGAAAAAATTAGGCATCCTATAACTGGACAAGTCGGATGGCCAGATAAAAAAGGAAATGTGTGGAAACCTACTGGTGTTGGACCTTTAGCTCATGGTGGGCCACATTGGGATGTGATTAGTAATGATGGCAAACGACATTGGAATATTATGCCTGGCGGCAAAGAACGAGGATCAAAATGAATCATAATTATATAGTATGTAAAAAAGTATATTTTTATTCTCAGCTAGATGAGGATATGTTCTTTTCTTGGATTAAAAGCATTTCATGTATTCAAAGTTTTGAGGCTGCTCGAGATGAACTATATCTAGATCTTGTAGAACAAGAGTTGAGTTATGACGATATAAAAGAACTTGCTGCGCTTTTGCATCGATACAAAATAAAAATGCAACAATTAAAGCCCTTTGTTAATGAAAAAAACAAAGCTGCAATTAAACCCTGGAAAAAACAAATATTTAAAACGAATTCGGTCGAACTAAAAAATTTTAAACTTACTAATTGAAAAGCTTGATAATTCGGTAAAGGTTAAACTTTGGTCATGATAAATTTTAGAGATTCATTTAATTATTAATTTAAACAGTAGATCGTAGCTCTTCTCTCAATTTACTCCACCTGAAAGTTCGAAGTGTGCCCAGTGTTTGCCGCAATTCATTTTTTCCCCTACTAGCGGGAATCGTTTTAAATCTGTAAATTTACTTACAACGTCAATGAAAAAAATGAATGGCTGCACCATGACAAAATGTTGTCAAAACAATAAATTAAAAAATTAAATCCACTCAACATAGTCCTACGAAATTTACAGCAAAGCTGTGTGAAGTAGGAGCAATTGGGTGGATTTTTTGTTACACTCATTTTTGATTAAAAACATTTTTATACATTATTTTCTTTTACAGAGATTGGTGGCAATGAATAATTTATTATATAAGTTAAATATTTTAATATTTTTATCAGTGAGTTGTGTAATGAATGGCAATGGTTCAATAATTTTGATCAATGGGCATGGGTCTGTCGGAAAAAGTTCGATTAGTGCATGTTTGGAAAAATTATTTTCTGATGATGCGGTGTTTATAGGTTTTGATAATCAAGTTTTATGGCCGCATGCAAAAAAAGAAGCTTTAAAATTAGGTTTGCTCAAAGACAGCATGACCCTGGAGGAGCAACAAAAAGTTTTAATGGAATGCCGATATAAAATCATTGATGAAAAAAATTGGATGGATTTTGTACGTGAGTTTCATACTTTGGCTCGAGCATTAACTGAAAAATATCGATATGTGATTTTAGACACTGTGCTTGGGGTTAATGATATTGATGTAGACAATGGTCAAGATGTGCAGGATTTTGTAGAAAAAATGCAAGGAATCAATGTCTTTACAGTCTTTGTCTATGCTTCACCATCAGTACATGCACAACATTTAGTAGAAAGAAATTGTTTGCCTGGTTATAAGAACAAAAGGCCAATACTTACTATGAAAGATTTTTTTTGTATGTATAAACCAGCAACTGCAGACGGACACATTGTTGATGTATTGACTAAGCAAGAAGTTGAGAGAGCTTTAGAGGTTTTGCATAATAATTTAACAGAAATGGGCGAGCCGCAAGATTTTATACAGAAAAATATTGCAGAAATACGAGAGCTGTATAACAAAATGTTTTTTGTTGAAAAACAAGATTGTGTATCGATTGCTCCTCATCTTGCATATGATATGGTGGTTGACACCGGTAAGCTTTCATCGCAGGAATGTGCACTGTTAATTTATAAACAATTTTTTGCAAAACAAAATCAATCATAATTGAACTATTTCCTTGAGCTTGCTCCATCTAAAATTTCGACCGTGTCCTTGAAAGCTGCAAGCGTAGTAGGAAGTAGGAGTAATTGGGTGGATTTTTTGTTAATTTTTCATCGGCATAGCTCGATAGGTCTGGGCGTAGCGTTTAGGCAAAGCCTGATAAAGCGACGTTGGTCTATGAAATTATAGTCATTGATTTGCTACTGAAATCAATGACTGTAATTTTATTTTTTGATATGGCATATAATATAATTTGAATATTATTTTGAGACGAAAATAGCATAGATTATTTACTTATCCCAATAACTCCACATCCAATTCTATTTCCTGAATTGCCAGTAGGCTGGCTATGTAAATCATCTTCATCTTGGTGTACGATAATAGATCTTCCTATGATCGAATGGGGTCCAGATAATGCAATGTGGTAATTTATTTCATCATAGACAGCATTGCCATGTTCATCAGCTACAACATTACCTAGATCTCCAACATGGACATGAGTATCAGTAGGAGCTCCATGAGGGGCACTCGTTGGGTTAAAATGATCGCCCGCGCAAGTTCCATTATCGCCGCCACAATTACCATATTTATGAATATGAAATCCATGCTTACCCTCAGTTAGTCCATGGATAGTTGCCACGACATGGACACCCTTTTTTTCTTGTGTAAATTGTGCAGAGCCAGTGATTTGATTTCCTTTTGTAGCATAAATAACTGCAGAAGCAGAAGAAATCCTATTGTTAAAAGGGAAAAGATAGTAATAGAAGCTTCCAAACAATAAGCTTATGCATACGCTTAAAACAAATACTACAACTGCAAGTATTTTCATAAAAGTCCTTTTTTAATGAGAGAAAGTTATTAAATCCTAGGATCAAACATACTACGTCTACTTATAATAAATCAATTTAAAATCAGATTGACAAGGAGTGCTCATTTTTTTAGTTTGTACCGATCCAGTTTGTACCGATCCAGTTTTTACTGTGCCAGTTTTACTGTGCCTGGAAATTTTTAATAATTACATAGATGAAAGTTGTAAGTTAATGTTTTTAAAAAGTAACTATTTCTATTTTGTAATTCTTTTGTCTTTTTTTATTTCACCCGAACTTTCTGCTGTTGTTGTTAATCGAATCATTAAAACTATTGCAGTAGGAGATTCTCCTTCAGCTATTACAATTACTCCAAATGGACGCTTTGCCTATGTTGCAAATGATAATAATGATGGGTTGGTAAATGGAGATACGATCAGTGTTATTGATCTTGAAACGAACACAGTCATAAAAACTATTAGCGATCCTAGCTTTACTCCCGCTCTTGGCTTTAATCAGCCTTACACTGTTACTATTAATGCCAGCGGAAGCAAAGTTTATATAACCAATTCGAATTCTACTACAATTACTATCATAGACACAGCAACCAATACTATTACCGGATACATTACAGGCTTTGATGGTCCTTCAGGTATGGTTATTACGCCAGATGGAAACAGGGCATACGTCAATGAGTATGGATCTCCTGCTGGTGTTGGTAGTGGTAACGGGACAACAGTGCGCGTTGTTGATTTAACAACAAATTTAATTGTTGGGCCTGCAATTACGGTAGGGCTTGCTCCAGCTGCTCTTGATATAACTCCTAATGGATCTTATGTGTATGTGATTAATTATACGACTGGAAATACTGGTGCTGGAACTATCAGCATCATAGACACTTCAACTAACACCGTTGTTGGACCTACGATTACTGGTTTGTCTGGTCCTTATGCAATCCAAATAACATCAGATGGTCGTTATGCTTATGTAACTAATTTTGGAAGTAATAATTTTAGTCCTGTTGGTCAAACGGTTAGTGTTATTGATCTACAAAAAAATAGTATTGTCGATACCATTACCGTTGGAACTCAACCTTCTGGAATTGCATTTTCTCCTAGTGGTCGTTTTGCTTATGTAACTAATTATAATACGTTATATCTTGGAGCCGGATTTACAAATTTAACGCCTGGTCAAGGAACGGTAAGTATTATTGATACATGCACTAATACAGTTTTGTGCACGCAGCTGTTAACTGGTTCATCTCCTGCTGCAATAGCGATATCACAGGATGGTCAGTATGCTTATGTGACAAATTATAGCTCCAACAACGTTAACGTGATTGATATTTATGATAAAATGTGGCTTAACATTTGTAAGTAATAAAGTAGATAAATAAATGAAAAAAATAATATGGTTCTTTGTCTTTTTATATGTATGTATCCCGAGTTTAAAACTTGCTGCTCACTTAAAATTATCTGATGCAGAAAGTCCAAAATTTAGTTCAGCTTTTACTGCTGGGTATGTTTTTAAAAATGACTGTCGTTTTAAAGATGTGTATGGTCTTGGTATGGTTAACGTGATAACTGGTGATTTTGTTTATTATCCATGGGACTTTTGGGGCCTTGGCCTTAAAACAAGTTATTGGAGAGCAAAAGGAAGAACAACTCTTTTAAATCTTTGTACCAAACTTGAAGAAATACCTCTGACCTTTACCGTTAAAAGATTAGTAATTTTTAAACACGACATAGAATTTTACGGATCACTTGGTGGTGGAGTTGTTTGGATGAGAGAAAAAAGTGAGCTTGAATGTGTAAAGATGCTTAAAGGTATTGGTGAAGTTGAAATAGGTTTAAATTATCCAATCTGCAATCACTTCAAGTTTACTACAGCTTTCCGTTATCTTTTTCCGCGCCAGTATGTTGGTTGCAGCAAAATTGATGTTGGAGGCGCTGATTTAAGAGCTGGATTTGAGTTAGTGTTTTAAAAAATTATGTAGAAATAAGAATCCACTTAAGCCCACGATGGTTTAGGTGGATTTTTTGTTAACTAATTGATTATTTGATATAGTTAAGCAATATAAAATATCTATAGTCTATATTATCAGGGATAACATTCATGAAAAATAAATTAATGTGCAGTTTTTTAGCGTTGCTTATTATTCCGTTAATAATTAACGGTTCAGGTTGCGACAGTCCAGAAGAGCGGTCTATAGTTCCTCATCTTGATACTCGACAAGTTGAAGCAGGGGTATTGGGTGCGGCTAGTGGTGCAATTTCTGCGATGGCGCTGATTCGAGCTACAGACTTATTTGCTGCAGCTAGGGATAATAATTTACCAGCTGTGACAGAATTAATTAAGTCAGGAGTTGATGTCAATTCAAGAGGTCCTTTAATGATGACACCATTATCAATAGGTGCTTATACGGGATGTCAGTTGCCAATTATACATGCATTAATTGAAGCTGGCGCAGATGTAAATCAGCGTGGTATTGGAGGAACGCCGCTAAGTAATGCTGTTGAGACTGGAAGAGTTGAGCATGTTCGCATTTTTCTTACTGCTAAGGCAGATCCAAACGTCACAGTTCTTGGAGTAAGTCCTTTAAGCCGTGCAGTTACTCAGAATCAATTAGAAATTGCTAGAATGCTTATCGCTGCTCAAGCTAGTGTAAACACTGAGTTGTTGTATAGCGCTATATTTAAAAAGAATTTAGACATGGTAAAGCTTCTTGTTGATTCTGGCGTAAATGTTAATGATGAAAATCAGAGATGTTCTCTTTTAGGTATGGCAAAAAGGAATAGTAGTCCTGAAATTGTTGATTATTTAGTCTCTAAGGGGGCTGTGCGTTTTTGGGGTGAAAGCTGTATCATTCAGTAAAATAATTTAGAAATAAAAAAATACTCACTAAGCATACTTGCATTTACGTACGCTCAGTGAGTATTTCTTTTTTCTTGTTCAATTTTATATTTAAGGTTGATTTAGATAGGTCTTTATTTAGGTTAGCCTTATTTTATTTACTATTTTAATCATTTTTTTCTACTATTGAAATGTAAGTCATGTACTGTTTAGAAATTATTTTGATACGAGAGAGTAGGTAAAAAATGAAAATAACTTTTTTAGGTGCAGCCCGTGAAGTAACAGGATCTAAGTATCTTATAGAACATGAAGACACAAAAATTTTAGTTGATTGCGGTTTGCATCAAGGAGACGAGAGCATTGAAAATCGCAATCGGCAAGCTTTTCCAATCGATCCGAGTAGTATTGATGCTGTGGTATTGACGCACGGCCATATAGATCATAGCGGATATATACCTATGCTGGTAAAAAAAGGATTTACGGGGAAAATATATTGTTCAAGGGCAACCTACGCATTGGTTGCAATTTTACTTAAAGATAGTGGTTTTGTGCAAGAGCAAAATGCAAAAAGAGCTCTTGATGAAGGAAAAGGCCATTTGGCTGCTGCGACTGCTTTATATACCGTTCAAGACGCCGAAAAGTCGCTTACATTTTTTGAATCGGTTGATTATGAAGAAGCTTTTTCTATCGGATCTTTGCAAGTTCATCTTATTCAGTCGTTTCACATTTTAGGTTCGTCGTTTGTTATTGTATCAGACGGCAAAGAAACACTTTCCTTTTCTGGTGACCTTGGCCGTCCTAGTCAGTTGATCATGCAGTCTCCTCCAGGTTTAAAGCAAACTGATTTTTTAGTTCTTGAATCAACTTACGGAGATAAGCAGCATCCCCAGGATGACTCTTTAAAAGAGCTTGCCCAAGCAGTAAATGAGGTAGAAGAGAAAAGAGGTGTGCTGATTATACCTGCTTTTGCGGTAGAACGGACTCAGTTGATTTTGTATTGCCTTTATCAATTAAGGCAGAAAAACATAATTCCAGAAATCCCTATTTTTTTAGATAGCCCTATGGCTACTAAAGTTACTCAATTAGTGTGTGTGTTTAAAGATGAACACAAAGTATCCTCAGAATTATGCAGTAACGCCTTTAATATTGCTACCTATATCTCTACAGTTGAACAATCAAAGAGCCTTGATCACATTGTCGGACCCGCAATAATTATTGCAGGAAGTGGAATGGCAGATGGTGGTCGGGTACTGCATCATTTTAAACATTTTATTTATGATGAAAAAAATACGATTCTTTTCGTTGGTTTTCAGGCAGAAGGTACCAATGGTCGAGCTTTAGTTGAAGGGGCTGAGAAGATAAAAATAGATGATAGGTGGTACATGGTTTATGCAACTATAAAAATCATCAACAGTCTGTCAGCGCACGCTGATAGCGCTGAAATCTTGCAGTGGTTAACTTCCTTGCAGACAAGCCCTAAAAAGGTATTTTTAACCCATGGAGAGCTTCAGGCGAGCCAAGCATTAAAAAAGAAAATAGAAGACCGTTTTGGTTGGTCTGTGGTTATTCCAAAATATTTGGAGTCCTTTGATTTGGATTGAAGCCTTAAAAGGGCGTATCCGTAAGCGTGCCTCATGGTAGAAATCTGTTTTTAAAAGAGATAGCTAAAACCCCGTTTGTCCTTTGTATAAAGCCATAATTTTGGTATACTTAAAAAGTATAAAAACATGTAAACCAATTAAACCTAGGGGTCTTTTCATGATACAAAATGATAAAAATATGATTTCAGAACAAGAAGAAAAAGATACAGTTTTCAGTCCAGAAGATGATTTACAGATTGTTATGCAAGGCGGTCTTCCAGTATCGGTAATCGTACCGATGGAAGAATTCGACAGAATGGCAATAACTATTGAAATTGCGCAGGAATTGCTAGAAGGTAAAGAACTTTCTCTTGAAGATGGTACTAAGGTAACATTCCAAGAAATGATTGATCAACGCGTTGCTGCTGATCGTGCAGAGTATGAAGCTGATCTTGCTTCAATGCTTGAAGAAGATGATTGCGACGGCGAAGAATGCGATGAAGATTGCGGCGATGAATGCGATGAAGAAGAACAAGACTAAAAAGTCTCATTCTCTTTAAAATTTAAAATCCACCCAAAAACTTTATTTACAAGGTTTTTGGGTGGATTTTTGTTGATCAATTTTTCAAAAAAGATTGTTCAGGCTTAGTTTCTTTTTGAAATCTTATTTAAAGTCTGAGTCTGTGTCTGTGTCTGAACAAAAAGGAGATGGAAATGGAACTGGAAGTTCTTTTGGTGATTCATCATCTATAGGAGTTGTTGATGTTGCTGGAAGTTCTTGTGGTGATCCATAATTTATAGGAGTTATGAAACGTATTGGCGCTGCATATGGATTCCATTGATATCTTCCATGAGCTAATACTACTTTAACAGGAAGATCGTTACATGAGCGCTGAGATGATGATAATCCGCTTAAAGATTCATAAGATGGAAGTTTTGGCTTAGATGATTGCTCAGAGCCAAGAACAAAACCGTGTAACATTGAAGCTAGAAAAAACATAAAAAACATGAGATCCCCTAAAAGAGTAATAATAAAACTATCTAGTACAGTATACAGGCAAAAAAACAACGCTCAACACTGTTTTTTGACCTTGCAAGGTTCTGGGTTGAATTTGGTTGCTGCATAATAAACTTTAAAGCTCTAGATAAAATCTGACTGAAAGCTTTTTGGTAGTATATTTTTAATTAAAGCTTATTTTTTTTAAAATTATAATTAAAATCTTGAATATGAAAATAAAGTAAATTGTTTATAAGACTTCATTATTTGGAAAGAAAAGTATGTTTTTTATATTTTTATCAGTCATTGTTTTTTTGACGAGTGATGCTATGCATTGTTCAGAGTCGCACAAAGCAAGTCAGCAACATTTCCAAGAAAGTTTGCTAGACATTGAAAGAGCTTGCAATGCTTTGCCCTTGGGGCAGTCCGGCGATATGAAAATAAGTAATCTTTTGGAAATTAATAAAAAATTAGGTCTGCAAGCGCTTGCATGTTGGACAAAGGATGATTCTAATCTTGAGAAGGGTTCCTATCCAGAACCTTTCCTGTTTTTAAGTCGTTTCAATGGACGAATTGAGATATTGTGGAACGTTTTTTATAAGGAAAAATTTGGTGAAGATGGTATTGGTGAGTTTTATGCATTAGTTAATCAGAGCATTGATGAATACCCAAAAGAATGTTTTATAACCGGTGAGTTCTCTGCTTTAAACGAAGAAGTTCTGTTTAAATTTCTAGATACTACTGTAGCAAAATCGGTAGAAAGACTTGAACGGTTCAACGTAACAAGGAGCACTATTACCGCTGCCAGGGAATTAATTAAAACTGAGTTGCCTACCCGGCGCAGTGTAGTTGATCAAGTAATGACATTCATTGCGTCTCGATTTATACAGAATTCTAATACAGTTGAAACAACGGCTCAAGGGCAAGCAGCAGCAGCATTATCATCACCTCTAGGTGCGAGCGACAATGTTGATACTAAGAAGGATCAGTTAACATGGGTAAATCAAAAGTTTTCATTGTTCTTTAAAAATGTAGACTCTGATTTTATTTTAAAGCCAATATTTCATAAATTAGCAATAACTATTGAAAAACTTTTTTCTCAGAACTCAATAGAGTTGTCAAGCCATAGTCAGTTAGAGCTCTGTGTAGCTAAAAAAGATACCTTAGAGATACTATATAAAGGGTTTGAATCTAAAATAATAGAGCAATGGCATGCACATCATAAGGATTTGATGGGAAGCCAAAATATCAAAAAATATTATGAAATAGTTAGCCATTGTTTAGATGAGTATGAACAAGATGTTTTGCGTATCGAAATAAATGAAAAAGGTTTTTATACTACTTTCCTACATGATGCTGCAAATCATGCTCACGGAAAAATAGACATACATGTTAAAGCTTATGTTGAAGTCCAAAAAAAAGAAAAAAATGAAGCAGAAAAGCTTGTACAATTAGCGGAAATTAAAAAACAAAAAGAATCTGTTTCTCATAGATTTAATTCTTTAGTTGAGTCTGAAGCAGTGAATTTGCTTTCTAAGCATAAAAAAGAAATTGGATCTTTTTTTAATGCGTCATGTGGTGAAGTTTTAACACAGCAAGCAGCGGCGTATAGTGAAATTTTAACGCAACAAGCATCGGCACAAAAAGATTCTTTGTTGTGTTCGTACCATGAAGATATGACTAGTGCATATCAAGATTTACAAAAAAACATCACAGAGTTAATGAAAAAAGAAGATGATAGAAAGTCTGATTTAGCTTGCCTTGTTGCAGCAAATGCTCAGTCTGCAGAAAAGTTTTATGCAGCAGCGCTACGAACAAAAAATAAAAAAGATGAAGAGCAAAAAAAGTTAGATGAAAAGCGAAAAAAGTTAGTAGCAGCTCAATGTGAAAAAGAACAAAAAGAATTAATTTCTTTATTAAGTCTTGGTCGGTCTGCTCTAGAAAATCACGAAAAATCCAAAGCAGAAGAGCTGCAGGTTGCCATGAATTGTGATTGGAGGCTTGCAGCACAAGCAACAATGGTATCTCGTCTTGCAGCAATACAAGCTTTACAAGCAAGAGAGGTTGATTTTGCTAGAAATAATAATGACCTAGTGATAAGTAATAGAAATTTGTTTAATTTAGTGCAAGCAACTGAAAACCAAAGACAGCTAGAAACTGCAAGAAGTGCGCAGCTTGCTCAGCAGTTACAAAGCCTACAAAATTATTATGCAACTGCTTACTCCAGCAACTTTCAATATAATTATGCAGGAATCGCTCCAGCTGCTGTTAGTTCATCTTTTCCAGCTACTCGTACTTCGATACAAAATCAACGCACAGTGGTAAGTGTATCAACAAATCAGGCTGTTCAGCTTCAAGCGCCTCAACAGCTTCAAACACCTCAACGTCCTTTAACTAATATGTCTAAGGCTTTTATGGGTATACAATAAAATCAAACCAGAAAGTCAGCATTCGTGACAATGTGAATTTTTCTGTGTAAAATAAAAGGGTGTTGTAAGTGGTGATTGCGAGACTTGTGATTCTCGCATGGGGTGTTTGCTTTTTAGGGATTTATGATTTTTTTATTTTTAACATTTTTTATTTTTACAACAAGTAGCTCTCTTTATTGCTCGCAGCAGCAAGATAAAAAGAGAGAAGAGCTTTCAATTATGTTAAGAGATACAGCTGTCTTGGCTTGGAAGCAATTTGGAATGTCGCCAAAAAATTGCAGCGAAACAATGGAAAGCATAAACAAACGGGTTGAAAAAATATGGGAAGATAAGTATAAACGCCCTTTAGGTGAGAATAATATTGGGATTTATTACGCAATGATAGCTGACTTTATAAATAACTACTCAAAAGAATTTTTGATGAATAAAGGCAGTAGTCTAATAAACGAAGAACAACTGCTAGAACGCTTAGAGATGTCTTTAGACGAAATACTTAGACGCGCTTGTGGACCGTCAGCTAATTTTTCTACTGCACCAGCAAGCTCTTCTTCTTGTTCTAATCGTGACGTTTCAAGAACGACTAAATATATGATTAGAAACAATTTTGAGCTAGAGTGTAAAAAATTAAAAAAAGCTTATCCAAAAATTAACTTAGACAAAATAATGCTTAGAATTTCAGATGAAATGCAGAATTTTTGGTTTTCTAATTTCAGTGAATTGACAGAAGAACAGTTAATTGAGAAGGTTGAAATTTATTCAAAACAAGCTATGCCACTATTATTTGAAGAAATGGAAACTTTAATAAAATTTACTTGGGTTAAAGACTATCAAAGATCAGTAGGCGACAAAATGTCTGAGGATCAATTTAATGCAATAGCAACAAAGGTCTTTAATAGTTATGGTCCTGATAAGCTGATACTAAGATGCTGTAAAGAAGGTGAAGATATTAGTATTGTCTACAGAGAAGAAATGAACCCCTTTTTTGTTTTAGGAATTTCAGCATCTGTTTCTTCTCGTTTAGAGGCCCTTGAAAAGCAAAAAATAGCGACGCTTGCAAATCAAAAAAAACAAAAACAGTTAATCGATCAAAAAAAAGAGCTTGAACAGTTTGTTAAAAATGAAGAAGGAATTTCTACAGCGCTTAGAAATGATCAAGACAAAGAACACAAAAAAATTATTTTAAATGCACAAAGTCGCGCTGAAATAATTTCTTTTGAAAGAGATGTTCTTAAAGAAAGAGGAGCTTTAGAGGTTGAATTTTCTGATAATTTGCAGAGAGCTGTTGAAGCGCAACGACTTGCAGAAGTTACTAGACGTGCTGCGCAAGAAAAGAAGAAATTGCAAGAAGCTCAAAATCAATTAAATGAGGAAGCTCATAGAAAGAAAATGCTTGCTCAAAAATTGATTGTCGATCAAGCAGAATCCTTGCGACTTTCTGGCGATGTAGTTCTTGGACCGTTTTCTAATGATAATCCTGTAGGCGCTTTTGCTCAATCTACAAACAATATTGCTTCTGATTTAACATCAATGACTCCAGTTCCTTTTCCAGCATCAGTTCCTGCTTCAACTCTAGCCTCTGCTTCAAGTTCAGCTCATGTTCAACTTTATTTAAGTAATCCCGATATGTTACTACCAAATGAAGATTTGAGCGAAGTCGCAGGACCAAGTATTGGTTGGGTTGATGTGCTTCAAGCAAGCAAGGGTTCTTCATGTTTAGCGAGTCATAATCCTTATGGCTTATCAGCTAAAATTAAGTGTAAAATAAAATGGTTTCAGCAATAGTAGTTACAAGATTTATAATTCTTGCATGATTTAATTGTTTTTTTGGGGATTTATGGTTTTTATATTTTTATCAGTATTTCTTTTCATGACGAGTCATGCTACCTGCAGCTCGCAGCAGCAAGATAAGGATAGAGCAAAGCTAGATTGGGCTAAGGGATTATTTACATCCTCATCCTTTAAAAAAGAAACAAAAGATTTATTAATATCTGAATCAATTTTTAATAAAATTGTGCAAATTGTTGAACAATCGGTCTCTTCATCACCAGTTAGCAATAATTACTCTCCTGAAAAAATTGTTGAAAGCAAAAGAGCCTTTGTTGAAGTAATATATGTAGTAATCCTAGATGTTATAAAAAGGAACTGGACTGATCTGTATTCTAAGCTTAGCGATGCGCATCTATCAAAATATAATGAAATAGTAGTGCAATGTTTTATTGATTGTCCTGATAGAATCTTTGAAATTGAAAATTTCGAGAATCAATTTATGGGTTCTCTTAATGCTCATGATTTCAATGAAATTCTCAATAAAATTAATGAGAAAATTAATGCTGATGTTTCTAAAAGAGTACAAGATCGTGCACGTTCTTTATTTGAAAGCAAACAACGTAAAGACATTCAAACATTTTTAAAATCTGAAGATTCGGATCGCAAACAAATTAACTGTGATCAAGAACAATTTTTGCAAAGAGCAGAGTTTGAAACAGATGCGCTGAAAAAAAGAGAATTGGTTGCCTCGCAGTCGGATTTAGATTTGACTGTGCTTTTAAAGCACATGGAAAGTCAGAAAGTTATTACTGGCATTGTTGCTGTAAATAGTGGTTTTGCAAAAAGACTTTATGACGCAGCGCAGCAAACAGAGCAGCGAAAAATTGACGAAAGAAAGCGATCATTAATGGCTGTTTTTACAGAAAGAGTAAAAAGGCTATCGTCATCATGGCAGGCTGGATGTACTGATCTAGAAAATGAACAAACTGCAGAGGTTAAGAAATTAGAGACTGACAAGCACATTGATTGGAGAGTTGCAGCACGAGCAACGATGAGCCGTAGCGCTCAGGAAGGACAAGAGTTGCAACGTAAAAATGATGGACTTGCTCAACGCTTACAAGAAACTGATCAGCAACGATTAGTAGAAATTGCTAAAAACGTTGGACTTGCTCAACAATTACAAGAAACTCAAAATCAATTAAATGAGGAAGTTCATAGAAATAAAAGGCTTGCTCAAAGATCGCTTGTGGATGAAGCAGAGTTATTGAGACTTTCTGGCGGTGTAGTTCTTGGACAGATCGCTGATAATACTCTTGCTCAATATACAAACAATGTTGCTTCTTGTTTAACATCAATGACTTCAGTTCATTCTTCAAGTCCTTGCGATTTACCAGCTAGAATTGAGGTGAAAAGCGGAAAAAGGTTTCAATGGAATGGGTATGTTCGTCGGTAATTTTGCCAGAGCTTTTTTACAACAATACCAATTCAATAGGAACGTTTAGATTTAATTTTAGTAGATGAGTCGCTTATTAAAAAGCCCCCCACCCCTTTTGCGTGTTTTTGGCCTATGTGGTACCCTTTTTATATAGAACATATCAATATTAATAGGGGGTTTTATGAAAAATATTACAAAACTTACATTTCTTTCGATTCTATCGTTATTGAGCGCTAATCAGGCATTGCCGTACTCTTTCTTTTATAGAGAAGTACCGGTAGTTGTGTACCATGAACCAGTAATTTACAGGCAGGTTGTTTACCGCGAACCATCTGCTGCTGAAGTAATTGGTGTAGGCATAGGCTGCGGAATTGCAGCACTTGTTGGTCTTAATTCACATCATAGACAAATTGCAGAATATACTAGAATGTTTCAAGACCTTGGTTATGACCGTGCGCAAGCAAAGGTGTATGCTAAAATGGCAATTGAAACAGATGGTGGCTTTCAAGCTGTGGTTAAAAGCATTGGACGCGAAAAAGAAGCAAATAGTCAAAGAGATGCGCAAAAAGAATTTGAAGAGTTAAAGCATCAACAAAATTTAGAAAAAATGACTTATGAGCATAAGTTAAACTCACTAGACAGCAATAAAGTTTCTTTCAATAAAAACAGTCTCATGTTGTTTATTGCAGCATTACTTTCTGTTTTTGCAGGATTGTTGTTTGTTGGTTTAGCCTTGTATAAACGAAAAAAATAACGCTTCATTTCAAAAATAGTTTTTTAAAAAATAAGGCCACTCAAGCATTTTGAGTGGCCTTATTTTTTATGTAAAATTCTAATTTAAAATCATGTAAGCGTTAACCTCGGTTAGCCCACTCAGCAACGACAGCTTTTCTTTCAGATGCACGCTGTGCTTCCATTGCCGCATGGTGTTTTGTCAGTTCAAGTTGAAACTTTGCATCATTAACCGCATAGCGCCTTGCCCGCGCACTATCAATCTCTGCTTGTTTTTCTGCCAAACGCCTTTGTTTCTCTGCTTGTATTTCATTTCTACGGTTTACTTCATAAGCAGGCGTGTGCTCTTTATTCTTATAATATTCGAGGTTAAGAGCTTCCTCTGTCATGTTTTCTAGACGATTAGATGGTTCTCGGTCTGCGATTTTTTTTAGTTCTGTTTTTTTATTTAGTTCAACTTGATTGTTATAGTCTTCTACTTTTTCCGACACAATTCCTGTAGCAGCTCCTGCCGCAGCAATGCCAACAGCAGTTTTTATAGGAAAAGATCTCTTAGGGCCTTTATTTTCAGGTCCATCCTCTGTAGCTTTTTTTTGTTTGTCAGTTTCTTCTTTTGCTTCTCGAGCTGTTCTTTCTTGGTTCCATTTATTCATTCTGGTTCTATTTTCTTCAAGTAAAGCGCCATGCTCCTTTGGCGTTATAATGCCATGTTTGCGCAGAGTGTTTAACATGCTCTCTTGCCTATTCATGATTCTTTGATCAGAATTTTCAACATAAGAAGAATCAAAATTTGTTGATTCTTCTAGTTGCTTATTTTGTAGATCCAACTCCTCTAATGCATTTTTAACTGCTCGAGCTTCTGGGCTGTTATCATAACGCACCATACCCCCTTTAAATTGTTGATCTAAAGCGTCTTGCAATATTTGTTTTGCTTTTGTTTGATTGAAAGGAGCTTCAAGTAGTAATTGTTGGGTAGTGACAGGAAAGGTCTTAAGTCGAGTTTCTGGTAGATACCCTGCATTCGCAGGATCAATAAGAGTTTGCGAGTGTAAGTGATATAGATCTGCCTCATTTGGATGATAACTTCTAGTTGGATTGACATATGCAGGAGTAAGAGCTGTTCTTCCAGCAACCCCTGCGGCACCAGCAGCTCCAGCAATTCTAGGTACGCCTGTAGCCTGAGCTGATCTCCTTAGCATCCCAAGCATGGATGATTGGATTGCTGCCGTGCAGCAGATCAAGGTAATAAAATTCTTTTTTAAAATCATAATTTTCCCCTTTTAGATATAAAATTCCCTCTATGCTTACAGTTTGACATAACCTTTGCGTTTAAATCAATGGTTTGGGTTTAGGCTTTGAAAGATATAAAATTGGCCTTGAGGGACTTTGTTTATTGACTGTGGTAAAAATAGTGTGTTGAATGTTTTTCAACTTCACTGTTTAAACTTTATAAATGTAATAGCTTAAGATAGTATGATTTTCATCAAATGAATTAAAAATAGGAGTTTGTATGAACATGAAGTTTTTTATAATCATTCTTTGTTGCATGGGGTTTATTGAAATAAAAGCATCATTAACTCCATCTCAATCAGCTTTATCTACAGTGCTGTCTGCTGTGTTCTCAGGAAGTCGAATTTTTAATGATAGTGAACTTGTGAGCCCAGCAAGTGAGGCTGAACCATTAGGAAGTTTTCCTCGAGGATCACTTCTGGAGCATCATTTTTTTTCTAAAATGAATCAGGAGAACATAGATTTATATCGCGCACGATTAGCGTCTCAGGAGTTAGATTTAGAAATAGCTTGGCAAAAAATGGATAGTAAGCTTTCTGAGTTAGATGAAGTAAGGCAAAAGATGAACCGTCAGCTTTCTGAGTTAGAGTTCATAAGGGAAGAGTTTGGACAATATGTAAAAAATGTTGAAGCAAGAGCAATGCTAGTAGATCGCAATATTGAATTTTTGAAAGCTGAATTTATAAAATTACTTAAAAGAATTGACGTTGTAGAGAAAGCGAAGGTGTCACCTGAATCACTTACCTCTAATCGTACTTTTATGAATGAAGTCGAAACAATGCTCGCCAGACTATTATTGGAAAGATTTTCAAAGCAATCAGTTCAAACTTCTTTAAATGATGATGATGCAGGATTGCCCAGTGGACGAGCAAGCACCTGCTCATATCGCTCAATAGGATTAGATTTAGTAAGTTCTGATGATGAACGTGGTACATAAAATTCTATGATCGCTTATAATTTAATTTGTTATAGCTTTGGTTGATCGTTTTGCTGAAATGGTATTGATTTATCGCCTTTTTCCTGAAGGGTTAAAAAAGTCGTTAAACTTGTTCCACCAAGATGATCCTTGAGCTAAAGCACTCTTTTTTAGATTTTCAAGTGTATCCGCTGTAGAGTTTTTTATAATTCGTACCTTTTCATGTGCTTCTGCTTTGAGAATACGCGCTACTGCCTCTTGTCGAAAGCGAACTTCTTCAGCTGCATTTTTAGCGGCATCAAGTAATTCTTCTCGATTGAGTAAGGGGCCGTTATAATTTCCGAATCGATCGCTATAAAATTTGACATAGTGATTAAGTAATTGAGGAAATATGTTTTCTAGAAAATCTAGACTGTAGTGATTTAAATTATCTAATCTTACTAAAACGATTATAGCCTCTAATATTGCCATGCCTTCTTCTGCTGATTGAGCGCTGCGTCGTATGTCAACAGCCTTTTTCACCCATGATTTATTACGAAGACCAAGAGCAGAGAATGCGACTAGTAATGATTTATCAAGATTTAAGCGCTTTAAAGAATCTTCTACGGCAGAGACCTCTAAATCTTTTTCTGAAAGACCAAGCGTTTCTAAAGCTTGCTGGCGTGACATTAAGCCTTGGCGACGCATAGGTGCAAGATTAACGCGAGTTGAGCCAAAAGCACCCGTTGAAGCTCCGCTAGATGGTACTTGTAATGGAATGAGTTCCTGCTCTGTCCATACCGGCTGCTGTGATTGTCCCAAACTAGATTCTTCTTGAAGCTGTCTGAGTCGTTCAGGGCTGATTGTTGCTTGCGGTGATTCTGGTAATTGTTGGGTACTTGTTGGTCCATAGCCTAAAGTTGCTGAAGGCGGTAGTGGTCGAGTAGCAGGCAGCCGATACATACCAAGCATTGATGAGTTAGCAAAGGCGAAAAGACATAAAAAATGTAAGTAGAAATATTTAAAATTCATAGCAACAAGCCCCTAATTTTGGTTGTTAACAGGATTAATTTATAAATAATCTATCAAACGTATAGTTAGAAAAACAAGATATTGCTTTTTAATATAAAAATAATGTTATGTTTTTCTTGTGAAAGATTTGATTAAGGTTACCTAGTCGTTGTTTTTTATTTTAACGTAAGGAGTCATGATGGAACTATCGTTATTAATAGAGGGATATATTATAGGAATTTCAGTTGCAATGACTATAGGGTTGAGTGGTGTTTTATCCTTGCGCAATATGATGACAGGGTTGCCAAAGGTAGCCGTTGCTTCTGCTT
>JAPLIQ010000038.1 GCA_026389025.1 Candidatus Babelota bacterium | reverse complement strand
AATTAAAAGGCTTACCCCGCTGTAAAGGCACTCCTTTAGATACAACTTCCCCCTTAGATACAACCGTCCCTTCAGAAGGCTCCCCCTCTTTTAGAAATTCTCTGCGAAGTTGATTGTAGCGTGAATCTTGATTGTCTCTATCAAAGCTGACGGTACCACCTTTTGATTCTTTTCTTATTACCGCTTCAGCCTTAGCTGCAGCTATTTTTCTTTGTTCTTTTGTATATTCTAATTGTTTTACTTCTTGTCGCTTTGCATCATTTTCTCGCTTAGCCATTTCACGCGCTGCGACTTCTTCCCGGTTTTCTACTGTAGGTTTAAATATCTCTGATCCATCACCTGTATCATAATCAAAAGATGCCTGCACAGACACTGAAGCCAAAAAACTGCACAAAAGTAAAACTTTTAATATTTGTTTCTTCATTTTTATCTCTCTTTTTCTAAGATTAATTTTCAATAGCTACTACCAGGAAGCTTTTTGTAATTCTTGATCTAAAGAACGTTTCAGTTGATAACCAATTCTTGCAATCTCAATTCCTTCGTTAGATTCTTTAAAGTGATCATCAGTCATATTTTGTATATTACTCTCTCTGTTTATCCGTTTTTTAGAGACCTTGTCTATTTCATTTTTCATTGTTTGAATAATTTTTTGTTTCTCTTCTTTTGTTTTTCCCTCGTTGATTATTTTCGCAAGATCAGCTTTAACTTTTGCATCTTTAAATATGTCTGCATTTTCAGCGCCATCTAAAACTTGTGTGAAAACAGTGTTAACATATTTTTCTACATGTGCTTTACCAAAAACACTCCAAGACGACCACCATCGATTAAATTGCTCTTTCAAGCCACCTTTTTTCTCACCAGGTTTTGTATCACCAGGTTTTGCATCGACATCAGATTTTTCAGGCGTTTCAACTGGTTTTGCAACTTCAACAGATTTGCTTTTCATATCAGAAGTCTTATTATCGACAACAGGCGCTTCAACAGGTTTAGGTTTCGTAGAAACAAAATCACTTGCTTGAACACCAGTAGCAGCGTTTTTCGCCTCTAAATCTTTAATTAAAAAATCTCTTGCAGCGTCAAGTCTTGGGATAACGCTATCTTGAATTGATAATTTATTTTTTTGAGAGTCCTCGAGTGATTCGTATAAATGTTCACTAGTTAAAGATTTAAATTGTTTTGCATAAGCATCTACAATACTTTGTTTGGTCAGGCCTTTATTTTCAGACGCTAAATCTAAGAACTCTTTTGCAGCAGACAATTTTTTATTACCGTCTGCTGAAGAAAATTTATTACTTACTTCTATGATCTTGTCACTTTTAGTTTTTACGGGACCTTCATTTTGAGTTTTTACAGTAGCTGCAGATTTACGAGGTACACCACCTTTTGACGCAGGTGCTTTAGATTGAGATTGAAGTCTTTGTTCTTCCTTTTTACGATAATATTCGAATCTTACTGCTTCCATATTAGGAGGTGGAGTTCCGTTTCTATCTGCTTCATCTGCCGACAGACGCCATGCATTTTTTATTTCTAGCTCTTCTTGTTTTTTATCAGTTCTTTCTTTTAGATCAACAGCTTCTTGTTCTTTACGAGCAGCTTCTTGTTTTCTACGAGCAGCTTCAGTTCTTTGTTTTTCTTGATCAGCCTTATGTTCTTGTGTTGCACGATCTAAGCGCGCTGTGAGCGCTGCCTCACTTTCAGGACCTTCAACTACCGCTTGCACAGACACTGTCGCCAAGAAGCTACACAATATTAAAACATTAAACATGTACTTTTTCATTTTTTTCTCTTTCAAAATTATATACCATCATCTATTTTTTTATTTCATTGGTCGCACTAAACCCAAACTCGCCAAATACTTCATCACCTTTTCTGCATCTGCTTTTGACTTATCCGATGCTGTAGGCGAACTGGTCGTTGACGACGTCGTTGAAGATTTACCAGATTTATCGCTTTTGCTTGTTTCTTGAATTTCGTGTAAAAACTTTACCGGACGCTGCACGTACGCATCAAACCGATAGTGAAGTGAAGTTCTTGAAGAATATAAAACGTGATTAATGTAGCTTTGTGCTTGCAGCAGTAAGCCATTGTATGAAAAGGTGTTGCCCCTCTCTGTTGCAAGCAATCGATTGACGTAATCTAAAATTCCGGAAAGATCAGTGTGCAAATGCCGTGTGCACGGGACGTTGGGATTACAGATATCAGCTCCAGACATGTACAAACAACATGACCTGTCTGCGCCGTTGCGATACTCCCATAGATAAGCTCCTGACTGCAACCGGTGAGCTGAAGAAAGCCCTAAAACTAAAATCATCATGCCTTTGATAAGCTTCATACACATGCCCCCAAGCAAGAATATAAAATATTTGGTCTAAGAGTATCAAACTGATTTATCTAAAAGCAATACATCAAACTCCAAGGGCTATTTTACCCTGCCTGCTCTGATAAACTCAATGAGTATGAACCATTTATACCTTTAATGGTTAAATCAAGCGTAATCATTGGTTCTTCATCATGGGCGTAGAAAGCTGCTGAAATTTCTTTGATTCCACCCACAGGCTTCCAGCCGTTGCCTTTGGCTATGGCGGACACGGTCATCCAAACACGCGCGCAGTTTGGACCATCGGTTATCGAGCAACCTTGATTCTTTAATGATGGTGCTGCCTTCTGAGTCTTTCCTCTCTTCCACTCCAATGAGTGAGTCGCATGACTATCAAAGAAAATATCATATGTTTCTGTATTGTTTTTTACCAAAATCGACATAGGATCCTGCTTTGAAGAAACTGAATATGTTATATCAGTAACTCTTTGTGATGGCTTTGCTTTATTTAAAGAGCTTGTAACGGTAGAAATATACCTTGGCTTACTTTTATGTTTATGTCTCCACGCAGACTCAAGCTTAAGATCTGAATCATTATAAATTTTACCCAGCTTCCAATCTGAAAAAACCGTTTGCTCACTACCCAAAAGCAAACACAAAATCGCTAACATACGCTTCATATCTAATCCTTTTTTAAGATTACCTAATTTATTAGATCGCTACTTTTCACTGAATTCGATATTAAAAAACATTTATCAATGCGCTTATTATATAATATTTCAATCTCATCTAAACCAATAAGCACTCCCACCCCCTCGTTTTCCTCTGGCCGTCGCCTTTGGCTAACCAGACTTCGCCGGACACAGTGGCGGGCACGGCTGGGAGGAAAACGGGAGAAGAGATAAAACATTCTTTCATCTGCCTCGGCATAGTCTAGGCGTAGCCGGGTCTCCTATCAAAACATAAAAGAAAGCTCTTTTGCAAGAACAAGCGTAACAAAATACCAAAACTCTTTACCCGCCAGATAAAAAATTGATACGTTGCTTAAAATGACTTTTATAAATTACTGGATCCTCGGGCTAAGCCAGAGGATGACGAAGTAAAAAAGGGGTAAAATTATGAAAAAATTATTATTAATTGTAAGCGTTCTGTGCCTGGTTCCATTTAACTATGGGGAACATGTTATTGGTTATGTTACACAATTACAAGCCACTTCAGGAGCTGGATCAGTATCGCAAGGATCAGCAGACGGTTCAAGCCGCTATGCAAGCTGTAGCAGCTGCTGTCCCACATCAACCAGCGACGGAACAACACCAACTGCGATGCCAGCAATCACCGTCGCACTACTAGATATAAGCGGAAATCCTTTAACATCGTCGTCGTACACATTTACAAACACTAACTTTACACACAACAATGCACTGCTCACAGCTCATATCTTTCCACCATCAAATGGAATATCTGGCGGCAAAGGAACATATTACATCGTCTACACTCTCAAATCTTTAGATGGAAGCTTCTTGCAAAAACAAATTTTACCAACTCTCAGTTTTAGCACTGTTCCAGGATCTGTGACAGTTTCTCCTAATGGCTTTACACCAGTTACCTCAACATTTTTACCAAGCAAAGTTCCAGCAGCCGAGCAACAGCAACTTTTAAATATCATTTGCCCACAATCTCAAAAGTTTTTAATTACACAAAGCTCTGGAGCTATATCATCAGTGACTAGTCTTTCTGGAACGTTTGAAACGAGTACTGATTCAACGCTAGTATCTTCTGCCACAGGAACAGCTGGTAGCTCTCAGCAAATCACTGTGCAAATTAACAGCCAACCAGCAATCGCATTTCCAGCATCATCATTTAGTTCAGCTGATCTTGCAAATGGTTTATCTTTAACAATAAATATTTTTCCACCATCACTTCCAGTAACCACTACGGGAGGAGCTTACTTCATAGTTGCAACTCTTAAAACTCTTGATGGCAGCAAGCTGCAAAAACAAATCTTACCAACTGCTTCTTTAGCATTTACAAACCTGCCATCATCAGTAACTATTTCATATGGAACTGTTAGCCTTACTTCGAATTTTTTTAGTACAGGCATCACCAGCACAGCACAAACAGCAACTCCTGCATTTAATATGGTAAGTCCATTAAGTCTTAAATATTTACTACAGCCGACAACTGTTGCCATGCTATAAAGGTTCACCCGGACTAGTGATTTAATCGTAAATGTAGTAAACTAAACGAGAATAAAAATATCGTTTCACTCAATTTCGATTAAAAAATTAAAACTATGAATATAAAAGTTGGTCTTGTTGGTTTGCCCAATGTTGGAAAATCAACGTTATTTAATGCGCTCACAAACTCATCAGTCCCTGCAGAAAACTATCCTTTCTGCACCATTGATCCTCACGTTGCAATCACTCACGTGCCAGATAAACGCATGGATAAATTGCAAGAAGTGTTCAACTCTAAAAAACAAGTTCCAGCAAGTATTTCATTTGTAGACATCGCAGGACTTGTTAAAGGTGCTGCAGAAGGACAAGGACTTGGTAACCAATTTTTAAGCAATATCCGCGAAGTAAATTTAATTTTGCACGTGCTGCGCTGCTTTGAAGATATACGAATCATTCGTGATCAAGGCCCGATCAACCCCGTTGACGATTATGAAACAATTTTAAACGAACTGATGCTTAAAGATTTAGAAAGCATAGAAAAACGACTTGAAAAAATTCCCTCAATTTTAAAGCATCAAGGCACTCCGCCTCAAGAAAAAAAAGATCTACTTGAAGAGCAAGAACTTTTAAAACAAATCACAGCAGCAATCGATCTGCTCGATGCTCCAAAAATACGAACACTGGTAACAAATTCAAAAATTGCAACTGTGCCACTTCTCAGCGCTAAAAACTTTATGATCGTTGCAAACGTTTCTGAAAACGATGTAGAATTTCCTGAAAAAAATGAACACGTACAAAAATTAATCGCTACGTTTGGTAAAGATCGTGTTGTTCCTGTCTGCATTAAAATCGAATCAGAACTTTCAGCACTTGAAGGCGATGAACGAAAAGAAATGATGGAGATGCTTGGTATAAAAACACCAACGCTTGACACCGTCATTGAAAAAAGTTTTGAAAATCTCGGACTGATTACATTTTTCACCTGTGGCCCGCAAGAAATTCATTCATGGCCTATTTTAAAAGGCACTAACATTCGTGCAGCTGCTGGAGAAATTCACTCTGATTTGCAACGCGGATTTATCTGTGCAGATGTCTTTAATTATCAAGACATTGTAACCACACCACTTTCAAAGCTTAAAGAAGTTGGTAAAGTTCGCACAGAAGGAAAAGAGTACACCGTGCAAAATGGTGACGTTATCGTGGTGAAATTTAACGTTTAAGAAAAAAAAGCCCGGCTACGCTTTCAGCTATGCCGAGGCAAAAAAATTAAAAGAAAGAGTAAATATTATGATGGTTATGATACAAAAACTAGTGGATAAACTTCCACTTTTTATATTTCCACTATTTTCAAAGCTGTGCATTGTTCTCGCAGTTTTTATTGCAACTCGTATGCTTATCAAAAAAGTAAGCCCTTTAATTCAAGATCTATGCAAAAAAAATGATCTAGACCCTCACTCATGCCACGTTTTAAATAAAATAGTTCGATATGTTTTTACTATTTTAGGTGCCACGATTGCCCTTCAAAATATCGGGCTAGAAGTGTATGCCATATTTATGACAGCATTTGGTATTGCCGGTATCATTTTAAGCTACGGCATAAAAGATATCGTCGCCAATTTTATTGCTGGTATTTTAATTATGGGTTACAAACATGTCAAAATGCATGACTACATCAAAGTAGAAGGTTTTCAAGGCAAAGTAATCGACATTAATTTGCGTTACACCACTTTGCAAGATGAAGATCAAACGGTCTTGGTTCCTAACATTATTTTATACACAAAGACTGTCGGAATTGTGAATAAGAAATAAGGATTTACGATGCCGACACCAGCGTCAATAATTCTTTAAGCATTGTCGTATCATCACACTGAGCGATGGCAGACTCTACAGAGCTTTTAAAACAAGCTTCAAGATTGTCTGGCCAGCACTCTATTTTTTTAAGCAGCTGCGCAAGGCCATCGATGTCATGCTTTTTAACCATATCTTTAATCGAGCCATCAGCCGCGTCTAAACATTTTTTCATCTCAGCCAACTGGTACGCAGACTGAACAGTTTTTTCAGAAAATTTTAAATATGGTTTAAGAGCTTCACTGTTTAAACGGTCAAACATTTGCTGCGCTGCAAAGACCGTATTTTTAACAGATTTTTCAACGATTGCACGATTGCTGTCATCAACAAATGCGATGCGAGACTGTTGAGTTTTAATTCTAGACTGCCGTTCTTTGCGCAAATCTGCCACGTAGGCTGCGTCTAAAGATTTATAAAAATCATCTTGCTGCACGGGGACTCGGTCAATACAAAATTCATGAGCAACTACCCCTTTATCTGAAGCTACAGTGTGAGAAAATTCTTTGCCATCTATGAGTTCAACATCGGTTGATACAAGCTTGTGAGAAACGTAGCGAACCGCTTGAATTGGAATAATTATTGATAGCAGTGAAAAAAACAAAGACGCTTTCAAAAAATCTGTTTTCACAAAATCCCTTTCAGATTAAATTTTGCCCGGCTTTGTTAAAAACTTCGCCGAGGCATTTGAAAAAAAATTACCTTAAGCACGAATTACTCTAGCAAAAACTACTAAAAATGGTAAGACTTTCAACCATAGATTAACCATGAAAGTGTGTTATAATAAAACAGTAATGGACTAGTTACCTTGGTAAGCGGAATAAAAATATGTCAGAAACAAGAATAAAACGCGGAAAAGCATTTTTTTCAATATCAGCAGTTTCTAAAATGTTTTCAGTACATCAACAAACCGTCAGGTTCTATGAAAAAGAAGGCCTGATTCAACCAAAACGGTCTGATGGAAATACGAGAATGTTTTCAGAAGAAGATATTGAAAAGCTAGAAGAAATTATTCATCTCACTCATCAACTCGGCATCAACTTAGCCGGCGTTGAAATGATTTTACAGCTGCAAAAAAAGATGAAAAAGATGCAAACCGACATGAATAAAATGTTTGCAACAACTCAACATGAGCTTACGGCTGAAACAAATAATCGCAAAAGTTTAATTAAAAATTATTCGCAACAAATACATGCTAAAAAAGATGTGGCTCCAGATATCAGCCCAGATTTTAGTAGAGAAAAACAAGCGCCAAAGCCAGGCAACCCTTCATTTAAAGATTGGGATATAGACTACGAAGAATAAACTGCTATACAGTACTATCAACAAAAATATACTTCTATGCCTACATGTATGTCTAACTAATTTAGAAAGGAAGCTCTCATGAAACATGATACAATTTTTGAAGACGATCAATTTGTCATTTCATACGAACTGCTTCATGTTCTTCATTGGCTCTTGAAATATGAAGAAGAAGAAATGTCAAAGCTTGTGACCCAGGCTTTTATCAAAGGCTTTGAAGACAAAATGCAACAACCTGATATGTATGCAAAAATTCAACATTCTGACGAATTGCAAAACAGCGTTGTGCACTTTTTTAATTTCTTAGAACATCACACGGCTGCTCTTGCAAATGCTGAGGGCAATAAAAAAATCATGGATCATAGTATAATCAAAACGCTTGATCACATCGATCCAAAACGTTTTGATTATGAAACTATCAAATCTACGGTGCTTGCTACAGCTGATAAAATTAAACCGAAAAATCAGACACGAGCAAAAGAACTTTTCTTAAAGGAACTTTTACGTCAGTGGAACCCAAAAAAAGAAAAATCTAACAACACCATTTCAAATTAAAATTTAAAAATATAGAAAAAGAGCCTGTAAGTTTAATAAAGTTACAGGCTCTTTTTCATAATTCACAACAGCTACAGAGAAAATAAATAGTAGTGCCAAACTATAGTTTTTGATAATTATCCAACACAACATCTAAACAAAAAGAATTCTTGAATGATTAAAAATTATTTTACAAACATTAAAACATGTATGGTTGTTTTGATCGCCATAACACCGACAATATCATTGTGCATAATTCCACACAAAAACAACCTATTTATTCCTTCACTTCTTTTTCAATATCGAGCAAAATCGACAGCATTCTATTCAATGAGTGAACTGCGCAATATTCATAAAAAAAAGCAGGAAAAACTGTCAACCTTTTTGAGAAAAAATGAAAATAGTATTCCATCTGTTGATAAAGACTTGATCACCACATATCTTACATTACAAAAAAAATTAAACCTTACTCAGGTTATCCCTCTTTTTGACGGCCATAAAGAAATGTCGGCCATAGCTGTTTATTCTCCTACATTAAATGCTATAAAACTTTTGGCATATTTTCACTTATGTTCTTTATCACAACAACTGGGCATACTGCTCCACGAACTTCGACATGTTCAACAATGCACAAATCTTCATTTTCAATTTCCTTGCGACACGTTAGCGCTCACAAAAAAATATGACTTAACCGAAAAACAGATGTGCGAACTTGATGCAGATTTATTTGTAGCAAAAACAATACAATGTCGTACATGCCTACAGATCTATCAGTCGCGACTATCAGAGACGCAAAACATTCATGGATATGCCTGCAAAAAAGATTTTGAGGCATACGTGCAACGCGCAACAACGTATTGCAAAGCTCACAGTAATCAAGATTTAAGCAAGCTTAACGCAGCTATTGACTGTGAAAATTTCAGTTTCTTAATAAATCCGGACAACGAGAATAACATTATTAAGCTGGACAACCAGATAGGAAAACTTAGCGATCGTATGCCACCTTTTGATAAAAACAAAAATAAATAATGTTTTTCTAAAATGCGTAAAACTTTAATTCGTACAAAGCTTCACGGAGTTTAAACATCGGCATACCCAAAATAGCTGAATAGCAACCGCTGACTTCTTTAACAAACTGCTCCCCAAACCCTTCAATGGTAATTCCACCGCTCACTTGGGTAAATGGAATTCTATCAAGGTAAAAATCTAAAAACACATCTGGCACATCAACAATACACCACGCCTGATCGTAACCAACTATTTGTTGCTCAGTATGCCAAGCACCATTTTGAAATATTTTTTTCTGCAAACAAAACGCCGTTCCAATGAGCGCACCATTGCGACACGAGATCAACATAGTTTTTGCATCTTGCCGGTCAACTGGTTTGCCGTGCAATCGATTGTAAGAATCAAGCGTCATGGTATCTGCGGTCAAAACAAAAGCGACTTGTCCTTCAACACCATCAGGAATAGAAACATGGTTTATTTTTAAAAGAGTAATTTGCGTAACTAAACTTTCTAGAGGTTGATCTAAACTGCATGATAATTCATCAGCTGTGTGCTCTGTGACTTGAAAAGGAATTCCGGCAGCCATGAGCATGCCTCTACGCGATGATGATCCTGAAGCTAGATATAAAACATACTGCATAAAAAAACTTTCATTAAAATTAAATTCTAAAAAGAAAGACAACCTAAAACGAAAAGCTAGACAAAATGAAAAGCACAGTCAAATTTTCATACCCCTCGTCGTCCTCCCAGCCTTCGCTGATAGCTTCGGCGGGCACGGCGGACTTGCTTGTGGGTCGTAGCCTTGGCGTAGACCTAATCCGGGGACCCAGGTTATCAAATCATTCCTTAAAAAGCTGTACAAAATGAAAAACGCAGTCAATTTTCATTGACTGCGTTTTTCATGGTTTTTTGGATAATCGTTTTTTAATTACTACATTTAAAAACGACTGCCAAAACTTGGTTGGAGCGGGAGGATTCGAACCTCCGCGTGCCTGCACCAAAAACAGGTGCCTTACCACTTGGCGACGCTCCAACAGAATTTTTTATGCTTCTACGACCGTTTTTTTGAATTCTTCAACGATTGTATCTTCTACCAATTTTCTAGTGTCTGCATTCAGAGGATGGACTATATCTCGAAACCCATCTTTTCTTCTACGAGATGGCATTGAAACAAACAGACCGTTGTCGCCTTCGATTACTTTTAAATCTCGAACGATGAAACAGTCATCAAATACCATTGTCGCATATGCTTTCAATCTACCGCTTTCTACTACGGGATAGACTTTTACTTCTGTAATTTTCATCTACCAAGTCCTTATATTAAAATGTCGTAAACCCTTTTATGAGTCATATCCTTTTTTAATCCTCCGTTGCCTTTTTAAAGAGCTCTATTACTACCCCTTTAATGTAGCTTTCAAAACAGCTTTTGTCAAATCAAATTCTAAGGATTCCGGCTCGTAGTCTAGCTGAACGAGAAGATCTGTTTCTTGCAATTTCTTCCTCTGTTGCCATGCACGCACCTTTTGTCGCCATATCAAAATACCGAGTTATAGCGCTCTTGCTTCCATGGTCTTTAAAATATTGCTTAACCATGCGATCTTCAAGGGAGTGAAAACTGATACAAACCAGTCTTCCGCCATCTGCTAAAACGAGGGTCGAGTTTTGTAAAAAGGCTTGAATGCTTTCCAACTCTTTATTGATAAAAATACGCAA
>JAPLIQ010000020.1 GCA_026389025.1 Candidatus Babelota bacterium | reverse complement strand
TGAATGTTGTTTTATAGAAAGTTTCTGAAATTGTTTTTGGTATTGAATGTTTAGTTGCCATTGTTACTCCTAATACTTAAGAAAGTAAAGTTTCTTCAATTCATATTGATCATAACATAATCTTTCAGAAAGTTCTAAAACGACAAAGTCGTCCTCGGCTTGATCGAGGATCCAGCAATCAAATTCCTTAGTCCCCATTCACTTTTTCTTGATTTTTGCAAATACGGGACGCCAGTCTTCATTCTTTCAGAGCTTCGTCTGACTGGCGTCAGCTACTGAACAAATAACAATTAAAATCCACTTGAGTAAATCCTTCTGCGCACTGCTTTGCAGTTAGCCAGCAAGGACTACGTCAGGTGGATTTTTTATATGTAAACCTGAAAAATTTGTTATTCAATAATTGTTGAAAAGTTCTATAGCCGGTAATTATTGACCGTATTTTTATCAGCTTTATAAAGTAAGCCTAATATTGAATTTGGGCTTGGCTAATTACTGATGGCTGTTAATGGATACGATTCACGACGGAAAACAGGCGCCCTGGCGGAAGAAATTAACAAGCTAGAAGTATAAGCAAAAGCTCCTATAAATACTCCATTAATCAAAAGTGCCATCATTTTATCTAAAATGGGCAGAGAGCCCATCATAGGAAAAAGCATCACAGAGAGGACGATTAGACCGACTGTCATGTAAGCCCAGAAAGCTCCTATAATTTTGCGTGCAAAAAAGAAAAATCCTTTTGCAATGATCTACGGCATAATCAAGCGCAGTTTTGCCTGTTTTATCAAGCGCATTCACTGGCACTTTAGAAGTAAGCACTATTTTGACCATATGGTCACTGTTAGCAAGCACTGCGGCATGCAAAACTGATTGACCCAGCTTATTGCAAATCGATAAATCTGGACTTGATTTAAGCCAAGATTTAACCGATCGGCGATTGCCTTTTGAGATTTCATAAAATATATCAACGGCTTGAAACGTAGATGCGCTCATCAGGAATAATGCGCATAGAAAAAATTGAAATTTGTTCATGTGGACCCCTAAAAAAAATAACCCTAATGTTATAATAACCTTATTAGAATAACATAATTGACGATTTTGTACAGCTTGGCAAGGGGCTGTCAGAGGGGTGAAAATAGCTGCTGGAATTTTATTTCCAGCCGAAAATTCCTGGTTTTCTAAGGTCGGGGATCAATGAGCAATAAGTCTTTATTTGTTCCATTGTGCCATCTAAGTAAGTTCTCCTGCGCACTGCCACTTCGTATTACAAGCAGCCAGCTACGCACTGCTTTGCAGTTTGCTACGAAGGGCTATCTCAGGTGGATTTTTTTATGTGTAAATTATGACAATTTGGCCCATTTAGCGGTATAAAACGAGATCAGCCCTTTGCAAGTTCGCAGTGGCTCTGGCATAATTAAAACATGTTAAAAAGATTAATCTTAGTGGTTTTATGAAGTTTGCATCAATGGAAAACATGACTGTTTTTACTTTAGAAAGTTTATAAATGTTGATTATCTACATTGATGGTGATGCTTGTCCCGTAAAAGAAGATATTTTCCGGATTGCCAAGCGACATGGCTTACAGGTTTACTTAGTAAGCAATAGTCGTTTAAATATGGACGTTGATGAAAATGTACATAAAATACAGGTTGATTCAGGTCCTGATGCTGCCGACAATTGGATTGTTGAGCACATAACGATTGGTGATATTGTCATTACTGTAGATATCTTACTGGCTGATCGTTGTCTAAAAAATGGCGCTCGTGCAATAAGCCCAACAGGAAAAGTTTTTAATAGCAGTAATATAGGTAGTGCCAAAGCAATGCGTGATTTGCGTGCTTATTTACGTGAAACAGGAATAGCTCCAAGTTATAACGCCGCTTTCTCCAAGAATAAACGTTCTCAGTTTTTACAGGCGCTTGAAGAGACTATTCAGTCAATAAAAAGAACTTCTTAAAATTAAATAAATACAAATCATATAAATTTTAAAAATCAAAAAAAGCGCAGGGCCCTTTTTCGAGGGCCCTAATAAATTTAAAATCAAATATTTTTGCCTGCTAACGCTGAGCCCTAATTTTTTTGTAGAGTTTTTTTTAGTAGTTTTATTTTTTAAGACTATTTATGATGACTATTAATTCATAAAAAGAACAAAGAATATTTAAAAAAATAAAGAGTATTGAATTTAATTTTTTGTTGAATCTGCTTAATGAAAAGGAGCTTTGGCAATGAGGCGTTTGTGTTTAACAGGAATAATAGTCACCACTTTTTTGGTAAAAACTATTATTTCAAATTCAGCTTATGTTGGAAATTTTAACAATGGTACTGTCAGTATTTTTAACACAACAACAGATACAGTAACAGGAGTTGTCAGTGATCCTTATGGCTCAATAAATAGCGCTGATTTTATTGCCATTGCGCCAAACGGACTTGCTGCATATGTTGTAAATCGTTTTAATAATACGATTAGTATTATTGATACGATAGCTAATACGGTGATTGGGGTAATGAGCAGTGTCCATTTTAATGGTATTTATGCTATCTACATTACTCCTGATGGTAAAAAAATGTACGCTACAAACGTTGGAAATAATACTATCAGCATTATCAATCTTGCAACAAATACCGTAACTGGATTAATAAATGATATTATTCATCCTTTTCAAGGACCATACTATATGGCTCTTAATTGCGATGGAACAACCGCATATGTAGGAAATTATACTGATAAATCGGTAGCTATTGTTAACGTTACAACCGATACCGTAACAGGTTTAGTCTCTGATTTAGGCAACACGTTTAATGGTCCATTTGCTTTAAATATTACACCCAGCGGAGCGGAATTATATGTTGGTAATTATGACAATGGTACAATAAGTATTGTTAATGTATTTACTAATCAAGTAGTCGGGCTCGTCCAAGATCCTTTAAGTTCATTTGGCTTTATTTCTTATATTGTTTCTTTTGGGAGTGCTGCGTATGTAGATAATTTTTTTGGTTCTAATACTATCAGTGTTATTAATATTCCGACTAATATAGTTGTAGATATAATTTCCAATCCAAGCTTTGATGCGATTTATTATTTAGCTGTTAGCGCTACACCAAAAGGCACAAAAATTTATGTACCTAGTTATTTTAGTTCAACAGTTGCTATTATTGATGCGGCAACTAATAGCGTTAAAGGGTTTGTTCTTGATCCTATCAACACCTTCAACGGTACTTATTCTATTGCTATAATGCCTTCTCCTCAGCCGCCAACATCTCTCGTTGGAGTTCAGGTTGCAAATATTTTTTTGACGCAAACAGATATAATAAATAAAATTTCTTGGGATGCTCCAAATAGCGGGCCAGCTCCAGTTAGTTATAAAATTTATCGTGATGTAACGCTCAGCGATCTAGCTGGAACAGTTTCTGCGAGTGGCATTTTGCAATTTGAGGACCATAATCGCCAAAGTAACAAAAGTTATACGTATTATATTGTAACGATAGATCAATTTTCAAGTTCTTCTTTTCCAGGTATTGTTACAGTAGCTCCAATTGTGAGAAGTTAATCATGGGCTATAAAAAATTATTGACTGCTTTTTTATTGATCTTTGCTGCTACCTTAGAATCTCGTGACATATTGCTTGAGGCAAAGGCTGCTTATTTCTTTTCTACTAACAAATTGTTTCGCGATATTTACGGAGCAGGCAGTGGCTTGTATGGGGGTGAAATAACTGCTGAACTTGGTCATGATATTTATATTTGGGGTAATGGCAGTTTTTTCACAAAAAAAGGACGTTCTATAGGTGAATGTAATCCTACTAAAGTTACTTTGATTCCTTTGAGTGCTGGTTTAAAGTATATGCATTCTTTGCGTCGTAGTGATTTGTATTTGGGACTTGGAGCTTTGGCAACTCATTTAACCACCTGTGATGATTCACCCTATGTATGTCGAAAGCAATCTAAATGGGGCTTTGGAGGCATTGTTAAATCAGGAGTTTTTATACACGTAGCTCGCTCTTTTTATTTTGATATTTTTGCTGACTATTCATTTATAAAAGTTCATTTTTCAAAATGTTGCGACAAACAAGTTCAATCTCACTCAGCGCCTTTGGATGGGATGTCGCTTGGCATTGGCTTGACATACCGATTTGATTAAGTGTATCCAATCAGTGCTCACAAAATTAAGGAAAAAAGTGATTGTAATTTAATCAAAGAAGTAGCTACATCAGCAGGTTTTACAACCAGCTAAAAAATTATAAATCCACTTGAGTAAATCCTACCACGCACTGCTTTGCAGTTAGCTACGAAGGACTATGTCAGGTGGATTTTTTTCATGCCCAATATCTAGCACTATGCTTACAAAATGGGGGCAGCCTTTTGTGGCGAAAGGACTATTGTGATAGGCTTACTATAGTCTTTAATAATATGAATTTAGGGAAAATATATGAAAGTATTAATAAAAGTTATTATGATTAGTGCTATTGGCGCATTTGTTTATTCTGCAGTTAGTAATCAGTCGTCAAATAATTTAAAAGAGCAAGGTCAACAAGTTGGTATGAATATTTCGGCCAACGAGCTCGACAATTATGATCATAATTTCACTCTTCCGATTAATGTGCTCGAAGAGCATAAAGCATCCAAATCTCAAATTTATTTAAATGTTGTTATTCCAAAAATTTTTCATTCAATTGATGATTCGGACTCTTTAGTATTTATTCCAAAAACAGATAAAGGCGTTGATACGCCTGAGGAATCTATTCTTATTAAAGAATTTTTCTTTGTTTCAGCATTAGAATTTATGTATGCACGGCAAAGATTCATGCTTATGACTTGTCCAAAAGTATCTATTTTGGAGTCAAAAAATAAAGAATATTCAAATTACTCAGAAAGTTCATTCATGGCGATATATGCTAGCTATAATCAAACAAGCATTGTGGCCGAAAAATACTTTTCTGGACCGAAGAGTTTTTTTGTCATTATGTATACAATAGCTATAAGCAGCTCTATGACTGAAGAAATGGCTAAACAAAAAATAAAAGATTTTACGACCAATAATATAAAAATTGTTAAGGCGTAATTTTCAGAGTTGCTAAAATATAAATTATGTAAAATCCACTTGAGTAAATCCTACTACGCACTGCTTCTTACTTCGCGTTACAAGTAACCAGCTACGTAAGACTTTGTTGCAGTTAGCTACGAAGGACTATGTCAGGTGGATTTTTTTATGTTCACATGAGAAAGCAGCAGTCATTATTTAAAGGTGACCTATTCTTTTAGATTCGTCCTTTTTTTGTTGTTTTTTTAATAAAAAGATCGCTTATTTCTTTAATGTTTTGTATTTCTTTGGCACTCATTTTATCTACGTAAGATAGATTTCTTGTGTAGATAGTTTTTTGTAATTTTTTTCTGTTTTTTATAAGAAAATTATAATACAAGGCATGCCAAATATTTTGCCACTCTCCTTTTTCATATCTATTTCCAGCCATATTTTGAATGTAATTTGCAGAAGAAATGTAAGGTTTTCGCATGGTCATGCCTCCATCGCTCCACATGCCCATGCTGTAAACATTGCCTATCATGACCCATTCATAACTATCGGTTGAGAATTCCATCATCCATTTATAAACTTCATCAGGATGAATCTGGCATAAGTTCATAAAATTACACATGACCATCAGTCGAATAATATGGTGTAAATATCCGTAATCAAATGCTATTTTAATAGCATCATCAACAGGAGCAATTCCAAGAGTTCCGTTGTACCATTTATCAGTTAATTTAGTCGAATTATTAAAATGATTTTTAGATTTTATCTCAGTGGCTAAAAATATATAGATAAATCTTTGGTACTCTCTCCATCCAATAACTTGTCTTATAAATGCTTCATAATCCTTAATGCCTAGCTTTTTTGCTTTATAGGCTTTAGTAATGGCAGTAATAATATAATCAGGGTTTATAAGCCCAATATTGAGAGCAGAGCTTATAACACTATGAAATAAAAATGGCTCTTCTGGAACAATAGCGTCTTGATATTGCGCAAACGAATCAGCTTTGTTTTTTAGAAATAAGTTAAAGCTTTTTTTAGCTTCTTGATGTGTTGTCGGTAAATAAAAATTATCAGTATTTCCGTAGTTGCTATTAAATTTGTTTTTTACAAAAGTAATAGCTTTTTTAACGTATGTATTATTATTTTTTTTCGGCAATTGAGGAATTTTTAAATCTTGACCGATAGAGCTTCTATTTTCAGTATCAAAACTTTTTGTAATATAGGCAATACCATGCAACTTGAGCTGAAATTTATAAAATGAACTATGAATGAACTTATTACTTTTTTTATTTTTTTTATAATATTTTTCTAAATCTATTCTGCCTGTTAAAAAATTAGGGCTTTCAAGCATACATATTTCATTAGTGTCTTTTTTATAAGTGCTAATAATTTCATCATTCAGGTACTTATCAATGCTATCAAAAAACAGTATGGTTGAGTTTTTTATAGAGGGGTAGCTTGGAAGGTACTTTATGTTTAGTTTTTTTTTCATACTTTCGATATATGCCAAACAAGAAGCTTTGTGTAGTAGCAGCTTTTTTTTATTGAAGTTCATCTTATCGGTTATGCCATAAAACTTTTCATGCTCTATCAAGTAAAAATCTGCACCGCGATATTTTTTAGGGATATATTTTAGTTCAAATAATTGATTAGGAAACAATATAAAATTCATGTTAGTACTTTATTTATTATAAAAATCAGAATAAATCGATCTGATTATATGAAATTCAAAATTAATATCAAACCTTAAAAAGCTTTCAAATGTATAACATTTTTTATTGAAAATTTTTACTGTTTACTTGTTGGGTTAGGCAGATTTTTTATCTGCAAAAGTGAAAGGCTATTCATTTGCTTTAAACAATTGACTTTCCTTACTTGAAAATTATTAATGTAAGCAAAGTACATTTATTTAAAAAAGAAGAGGTTGTATGAAAAAAATATTGAGCTTACTAGCTGCTTTAGTCTTTACACAAGCACAAGCTAAAGAGTTGGACAAATATGATTGCGGTCAGCATTATTGCCGCATACCAGGTAATAAAAGTAGCGGCATATTTCGTGACGTACTCATAAAGAAAATATTTGATGAGCGAGCTTTCAAAAGCGGTGCTGGTGCTGATTACGAATTTTCTTTTCCCCAAGAGAACCAAGAATTTACTTCATTTCAAGGTCAAATGAATTTTGCAGAGCTTCGAAGTTTTTTTCCCATATTTAAAACGCAATCTAAAGGTAATTCATTAACGTATTTGGATTCAGGGGCAACAGCACAAATGCCACAATCGGTGATCGATGAAATTGTAGCGTATTATGCAACGTACAAATCAAACGTTGGCCGTGGAATGTATGAATTTGCAGAACACGCTACCAGCAAATTTGAAGAGGCTCGTGTTAAGGTTGCTCGTTTTATTGGTGCTAAAAAAGAAGAAATTGTCTTTACCTCTGGCGCAACAGCAAGTATTAATTTAGCTGCACACATCTGGGCTGATTGTCATATCGGTGCCGGTGATGAAATCATTGTTTCAGAAGTTGAGCACAACGCAAACTTTATTCCTTGGCAGCAGCTTGCTTTAAAAAAAGGAGCAGTGCTCAAAAGAGTTCCACTCAGCGATAAAGGTGTCGTTGAAGTTGAAACTTTAAAACAATATCTTTGTAAAAAAACGAAATTAGTTGCAATAACTCAACAGTCAAACATTTTAGGTACGATCAGTGACATCGCAGGCATTGTTAGCGCTGCACACGCTGTTGGAGCAAAAGTACTTGTTGATGGCGCTCAATCTATCGTTCACCGTAAAATAGACGTTAAAGCTTTGGATTGCGATTTCTTTGCTTTTTCAGCACATAAATTATTTGGTCCAACGGGCGTTGGGGTTTTATATATCAAGCAAGCTATTTTTGATCAGTGTCAATTGTGTAATTTTGGTGGTGGTATGGTTTATTCTGTCTCCCCAGAAGTCACTGAATTTAAAGGGATGCCGCATCGTTTAGAGCCGGGGACTCAGCCTATTGCGCAAGTTATTGGCCTTGGTGCTGCAATCGATTTTATTGAGAAAAATATTAATTTTGAGCAAGCACAAGAACATGAAACTGCTTTGGTGCTTAAGCTTGCGACGGCTCTGCAGGAAATACCTGGAGTTACCATTATTAGCCCAGTTCCGGGTCTTGGCGAGCATAACAGTATGGTTACCTTTACGTCTGATACAATTCATGCGTATGACATTGCAGAGTATTTAAGCGAGCGCAATGTAGCTGTGCGAGCAGGGTTTCATTGCGCGCAGCTGTATCATGACAAACTTGGCGGTAATGCTACTGTTCGTGCAAGTTTTACTTTTTATAACACGTTTGATGAAGTTGACTTTTTAATTGAGTGCTTGAAAAAGTTGTTACTTGTTTAAGTATAAGTAAATTCCCGCTGGGGGCTTTTGCTAAAAAAAGCCCTTCTGGTATACTGTTTTCATGACAAAACAGATTAATTCTTAGGGGAATTTATGAAAAAATTAAACGTACTTTTTGCCGTAACCATTGGGCTATTGAATGCAAAGGCCGATGCAGGGCTAATGAAAGTTTCGTATCCATTGGATCAGCAAGGAGCTAAAAAAGAAACTTTATTTAAAGATGGCGTTTCTTTTGCACAAATGGAAGAAACTGCTCGAAAAAACTGTCCACAAATTCCTGATATTTTACTGACCGATGCGATGTTGTGCCCTCTAACTGGGATAGACACTGGATCAGATGCGGCTTATCTTCCTAGCACTCAAAGTATTTGGGCTAGTAGAACAACAGCTGATAGACATAGCTCTAAAGCCTTTGAATGGGCAATGCTTCATGAAACTGGTCATGCTCAAATGCCATACGCAGTGAATTCTATTCATGGAGCTGTTGTAGCTACAAACTTAGCAACAGCTTACTATTGGGGTGCGCACAAAGCAAAGCCGTATAAAAATAGAGTAACAAAATATGGATCAAAATATCTTGCAATGACAGCTGCTGGTGCCATTGTAAATTCTACTTTAATGAAAATAGAAGAGCGACGTGCTGATAATTGGGCAAATAAAACTGCGGATGCTCAAGCGTTACAGGGTGGTATTGAATATTTTGAAGCTTCTAAAATTAAACAACAAGAAGAGTGGTCAAAATATAAACTATCATCTGTTGTGCCATTTGGCGTAGCAAAATATCTTCTAGATCCGATTCATCCTTCTCTAGATAGTCGTATAGCTAAATGCAAAACCGTGTTAAAAAATCGCTTTAGCATTAATGCTTAAAAATTAAAATTATTAAACATGAAAAATCCCTGTTTTGACATAGTTAAGGCAGGGATTTTTTAATGTTTAAATTTAAGGGTTTTTTACAACTAATGATGCAGTTACAAAACCGGCCAAAGTTGCATCTTTCTTTAATGAACTATTTTTTTTCGTTTGAGTTGATGCGTTTGATGGTAAAGATCTTACAGAGGAGCTACTGTCAGCTGAGCCACCAATAGAAAAGCTGCTTGTAGAATTTGCATCTACCGCGTTGAAGCTTTCAGAAAAACTAGATGACGATTGTGTCTTTTGAGCTTGATGGATGGGAGTGAGTTCTTTTTGTTTAGGAGTAGGATATGATCCTTCAAGTAGAAAGATTCCTCTTGAGTCTTCGTGAATGTTTTCAGTTATTTCACAGCTGAAAAGACTTTGCTGCAGGCTCATAAAAAAGACGAAGAATGTTATTTTTTTCATGAAAAAGTAGGCTCCTTTTTTTTCTATTTTTTTACAATCAGACGCAATGCATTTTATATCTTTATTTAAATTTTAACAAATTAAAGCATGAAGCCACTTTAGAGTGCAAGATTTTTTCTTTTTAGCTCTTGAGTGTTCGAGTTTTTATTGAGTGCATGCAATTTTTTAAAGTGTTTTTATCAAATCTTGTATAACGTCAAGCGGCACTACAGAGTCATATTGTCCATCGTTTGCATCTATAAATTCCATGGTTTTGACGCATCGGTATGAAAACCCAAGTGTTTGGCATAGATAATAAATTGTGGTGTCTCTGCGGGCTTGAAAGATATCGATTACAAGTACGTTGTCGTTGCAAAAAATAACATTGGCCATGCCAGAGCCAAGAGCGCCAACAACGATATCAGCATTGTTAAATAATCTAATTTGCTCAACAAGCGTTAAGTCACTTAAAACATATTTTTCAAATCCAGCAGCTTGAAACAATTCAAAGACTTCATCTTCATTAAGCATTTTTCGAGAGCCAGCATCTTTTCTTGAAATGAACACTTTTTTACAGCCTTGGAAATTAGTTTCTTGCTTATGTGCTCCAGTTAAAAGCTTATTTCGTATGTAGCGAACTATGTATTCAGGCGTATAGTGAGACAATCTTGGGCAACCATTGGTAAAGATTTTTGATACAAGAGATGGAACGATAAGGTTGTCTGCTTGTACGATGACATTGTCAGACGCTTCTATAATTTTTTCAGGGTCAATTCCCCATAAGTTCATTGCTTCTTTCATGTAGGATTTGTGTATAGGTGCGTATAAAAAATCATACTGGATGTTATATAACTCAAGCAGAGCCAGTCGACCCAACACTTCAACAAGCCAATGATAATAGTATGGGTATCCTGATTGTGCTATGACTGCAACGCGATTTGCTTTTATGATAGGTAGATTTTGTTTAGCATGCTCCCAGAAATATTTTGGTAGAAAAACATTTTGCCATGTTAAATCATAGATAAGTTTATCGTCAACAAAAACCCATCCATCAATTCCAAAGAGTTGGGCTTGGGTTATGTTTAAAATAAATGTTGGTTGAAAAAATCCTTGATATGGATGCAAGAAGTGGTTGTCTGTAACTGGCAATGGTTCATAGTTAAATGTAATTACATCACGACACTGTTGGTACGAAATCTTGCTGCTCGCGCTCATCTCGTCTGAAAGACTTATAAGGTCGCAATGCCAGCTATGTGACGGGCATGAATATAAAAGAAGCGTTGCACATAATTGTCTAAAAAGTTTCATATAATTTCCTTTTAGTTAAACCATGAGTTTATATCTTGTAACCACGGTTCAGTGCTGAAAGTTTTAATATCTTCTGCAAAAGATACGTAGCCATACATTTCGCGATTATCAATATATTGAGGGATGCCATTTTTTCGAGCTACATCGCTGAAAATAACATATTCATATCGTCCGGAGTTGTCGCGATACCAAACATAAGGTAGATACTGGCGGCGAATTAAGTAAGTACAGTGAACAACCGGAACCTGAATTAAACCAGTTATTTGTCGATTGAAAATCATTTCATAAAACGGCGTTGTTGCTAAATAACCATTCCCGTCAATGGCAGCATGATAGTTTGAATAATAATTTTGACCAGTTGTTAAAAATGGGGCAACGATTGAAAGCTGCAGGCTCATTAAGCGTTCAAGGGTATGAGGTTTAATGAAATTGTCACAATCCACCACGAAATAATGCGAGTTATTATTGTAGGCCCATTGAATAGAAAGCTCTCTTATTTTTCCTAAAACTTCAAAGCGCTCACTGTTCCATTCATGCTGTTTATAGTGCTGAACTTGCTGAGGCACATCAGTTGCATCAAAAAAAACTTCAGCATATAGATGAGCTACTCTGTCAAGCCACTGCGATAGTATTTCAGCAGTATTGTCATTATTGTTGTTAGTTCGAATATAAATTTTTGTTTTGTTTTTAGGCCATGTTTGACGTTCAATGCATGCAAGAAATAAGGGCAACACATGAGCTTTATCTTTAGCTAGAATGGCAATGGTAACAAAATCTTTACAGTCTGCGGCCAATTGCATTTGAGTGCTTGTTATAAGAAAAAGAGATATATAGAGTGTGTTTATTTTTTTTAATAGAGTCATGGTACTTATTATCCTTTAATTTTTCTTGCCTCGGCATAGTTTTTACTCAAGCCGGGTCTTTTTTTATATATTTGGATGATCTTTTAAAAAATCTTGTACGATTTCCAGAGGAACTGTGCTTGGTCTGGCCCAGGGTCCACCATGCTGTAGATCTTGAATGGTAGAATTATCGATGCAACTATAGCGTATATCAAACATATCTGCGACATAAAAAAATGTTGCGTCAACGAGTGATTGTACAATTTCTATGTAATGTGTTCCTGGCTTGCAAAAGAGAATATTAGCACTTCCTGATCCAACAAAAGATACGATTGTTTTTGCTTGATGAAAGAGCGCAATTTGCTCAGCAAGTGAGAGTTTCGTTAATTCATATCGCTTAAATCCAAGCGGCTCAAACAATGCAAAAATCTCATCTTCATTTGGAACAGCTCTTTTGCCACCGGCATCTTTTCTAGAAATGAAAACTTTTTCATGAAATTGATCTGTCGGCTGAGCTGCAACTGCAGACAGTAGCTTTTGCCGTACACGCTCTAAGATAAAATCTACGTTATAGTTGGCTCCATAGACAAGCTCATCGGTCTGCGTCACTGATGTGGTGGCGATAACTGTTGCTGCCTTTAGGCAAGTTTTTGGGACAAGCGGTATGATTTTAGATTGATCAATGCCCCACAGCTTTAAAGACTCTTTCATGAAAGGGGTGTAGTAGGGAACGCATAGATAATCATATTGCACGTTATATATTTCAAGCAGGGCTAACTGACCAAGAACATCAAATATCCAGTGCCCGTAGCAGTATGGATAGAGATGTGAAACAATTGCAACGCGCTGTGATGTTCTGAGTGTTGTCGGGTAGTTAGGTATATCAAATTCTTGGCCCTTAAAAAAATTTAAGCCTTTAATTTCTGTTTCTTTGATAAAACAATCATTTAGAAAAATATAGCCACTGTCGTCTAAGTAAGCTTTTCCGTTAGGGATTTCAACTATAGAAATTGGTAAGAACTGTCCTTGCGATGGAAAATATTGAGCTGCCAGGTCTTGATAAAGTGGAAACGGGCTGAATTGAAAAGGAGCTTTATCGGTGCATGCTGTGTGGTGCGTGCTAGGGTGCTGTGCAACAAATTCTGAAATAGAAAGTTGTTTAATGGATGTGGCTTGAATACTTGAAGAAAAATAAAGGTAAAATACAAAATATAATTTTTTCATTATTTATCATCTGCTTTTTTTAAGCCTTCGATGACATTTTTAATAATGTACAACGGCATATAGGTATTAGATTTCCACGCAGTTACATATTCGGTTGCAAAGCTGGTTGTTTTTATAGGAGTGTACTCAAAGCCTAACGTTTGTGATAAGTACCAAAATGTAGCGTCATTAAGGCCTTGAAAAAGTTCTACAATGCGTGTTTTTTCTGTGCAAAAAATAGAATTTGCAAGACCGGTTCCTTGAGGCGATACAATAATGTCTGCATTATGAAATAATAAAATTTGCTCGGCTACCGACATTTTTTCCAGCTGAAAACTATGAAAACCTTCTGCTTGAAATAGTGCAAAAACTCTTTGCTCATTTAAGATAAGTCGTTGAGTAGCATCTTTTCTAGAAACAAACACTTTGCTCTGAAGTTGCAAAGCAGTATCAGTTTTTAGCGCAGCGCTTAAAAGTTTTTCTTTAACGTATTGTATCAGATGTGGTTGCGCGTAGCATGAAAATAAAACGCATCCAAAATTTACGTTAGAAACAAGTGATGGGACAATGAGCTCATCAGCCTGAATGCAAAAACCGCCATGCGTTGGAGAAACAATTTTTTCAGCTGGAATCCCCCATAAAGCTAAAGTTTCTTTCATAAAGCTTGATTCTTGGGGTACGTATAAATAATCATACTCTACGCCTGCAAGTTCGAGTAGCGCTAGTCTGCATAAAACCTCTGAAAGCCAGTGCCAATAATTAAAATATGCTAGTTGCGTGATGACAGCGACGCGACCTGATATTTTTATGACTTGATCGTCAGGTATTTTTTGCACCAGATTTAAATGGCACTCAATTTCTTTCCACATTAATTCTTTTATGAAATGTTGATTGGAAATAACGAATCCATATTCGCCTTGAACTCTTCCCTGAGCAATAGTCAAAATAAAAGTCTCTTTAAAAAAGCCTTCATGTGGGTGCCCAGCTGGATTTATGGATAAGGGAAATGGTACGTGATTAAAATGCGTATCATCGAAACATTTTTGATATGAAATGGTCGGGTCAATCTGGAGCAATTCTTGAATAGGCGTAACGTTAAACCATAGATTTGTTTGAATGAAAAGAGGTGTTAGCATTAAAGCTATTACGGTGGTTATTTTTCTAGCAAGAGACATTTTGCATTCATCCTTTTTTAAGCGCCTTGAAGGGATTTTTACATAAAATTTTTGATGGCAAGAACATAGCATAAAATTCTAGTTTTTTTAATGTAAAGTTACTGTCTTTTGACAGCCTTATATCGATCTGCTACTTTGATCGCATCATATTACATTAAAAAAGGACCTTGGCTGTGCATATTCGCTTTACTCATATAACGTTTGTAAGTTTTTTAATTTTTTCTTCAGTTTTCGCCCAGCGAATTCAACAAGTATCAATTTCTAATTTTATAAAAGAATTTCCAGAGGCAACCTGCATACAGTGTACGCACAAATATTTTTTTGATATGAAGCCCTATCCTTTGTATCCGGAGGTCGATCAAAATTATTTTCCGAGCAAGGGATATTTTACCGACATGTTTATTGTCAGTGCTCCACTCGGCAAGGCTTATCTTGACGATGGAAGCGGGTATGTTTTTGTAAATAATTGTTTTATAAAAGAATCACAAATTAAGGATATGAACTATTTTAGTGGACAGCAATTTGATGTTTCAGAAGCATCAAATGTTGTGAAAGTAGCCGGTCGTGTTGCTGTTATTTCACATCTTTTTCCTGATTGTTATGGCCACTGGATGTTTGATGTGCTTGGACAGCTCGCACTTCTTGAAATACATAATGTGCAATACGATTATTTATGTGTGCCATATCATTGCAAATTTATGAAAGAAACACTTGATCTATGGGGCATCGATCGCTCCAAGATTATTCCACTTACTCAAAAATTATGCATTCAAGCTGACGTTATTATTACGGCAACATCGGTAACGCAAACAGAAATAAAGGTAGGAAAAAATGCTAACTACAATGTCGATTTTCTTTTAAAACAT
>JAPLIQ010000007.1 GCA_026389025.1 Candidatus Babelota bacterium | reverse complement strand
ATCAATTCGATTCTCCAAAAGACATACTGATAGCGCCGAGAAAAATCCTTGTACATGATCAGCATAAGTTGGTTTCGATCCAGCAAATGGGTACATAGAAACAGGAAGCGAATCAATAGGAGAAACCCGACCTCCAATGCGCCCAGAACCAATCATTGTTGAAACAGGAGTGCTTACAGCATCAAGACATGCAAGCTCTCCATTAGCAGAACCACCGAAATCAAACAAATCATTGCTGGCTGCTGCCATAGCTTCTCTTTGGATTGCAAAACTGTTTAGAATGTCTTGAATATACGAACTACTCGGCTTTGCCAAAAGACCATGTAAAGTAGACACATTATCGCTGTCTGCCGCTGTAGAACTTCTCTGCATTGGTGAGACAGTACAAGAACGCGCCGCAACACAAACTTCCATATCATCTTTGCTCAAACCATTCACAGGAGACGCTTGCGTAGATAATACTGTCGGCATTGTAGCCTCTAAAGGAGTAACAGAAGAGCTAGCAAGTTGAAAAGCTTCAACTGCCGGAATTGTGCGAGCTGAGCTGGCTGAACTAACAGAAAAAGAACTAGCGCTTACATCTTGAGCTATAACAAGAAAACTGAACCATATTATACTTTTATTGATTATATTTTTATTCATAAAGTCCCTAACATTTTTATACCTAAATACCCATAAGTTTAAAGTATACCATTTTTACCATTTTTGGCAAATAACCCCTTCCCACAGCCAAAAACTCGACCTAGCGCAAGCTATGAAAGCATATTTCTTGACGCTCGTCAAAAAGCAACTATGTCAAGAGCCACCTCAACCATGGCAACTTGATTAAGGCCTAGACGTTTTTAGCTCAACTGATATACTAAAAAGGCCTTCACGTAGCCACTTTTAAGGATTTCATGAACAAACTTCAATATTCTTTTTTAATCTCAACTCTCTGTTTTCTTTCTGTCAATTCACAGCACTTCGTTTTGATTTCTGCTCCTGGTAGCGGAAAGGGGACTTTTTGCCAATATATGACCAAAAAGCATGGATATATCCAAATTTGTCCTGGCGATCTATTTCGTAAAGAAATTTTGCAACAAACTGATTTGGGTAAAGTTATTGAACCAATCGTTAATGCTGGTGACTACGTTGAAGAACAGATTGTTTGCAGATTAATGCAGCAATACCTTCAGCAAGCTCTTAACCAAAATAAACCATTTATCCTTGACGGCTTTCCTCGATCGCAGCATAGCTTGCAATTCTTATTGGCTTTTTTAACTGAAAAACAAATCCTAAAAAATGTTTGTTTCTTGCAAATGCAAGCTACTGATAATGTTTGCAAGCAGCGTATGCTGGGCAGATATGTTTGCAATGCCTGTGGCCAAGTCGATAACGCAGCTAAGATGGAAATAAGTGAAAATCCAATGTGCAGCGCTTGTGGTGAAAAATTAACATCACGATCAGGGGATAAAGAATCGGTCATCAATAAAAGATTACAGCATTTTCATACCGTCATTGAACCACTTTTACAAAAATTACAGCATGATGGTCATACCGTTAAAATTATAAATTCTGTCCAAGAGTTATCAGACCTTGAAAGGATCTACGATGAAATTGCTGCTTAAACAATTAGCTCTCGTAGCTTTTTTTAGTGGACTACAAGCTAATAGTATGGAAATTTTTACTACTGGAGCACAGATGCATCCGGGGACGACGATTAATAACTCGTCGATTTTAGATGTTGTTGATCATAAAAACATGCAGCTTAAATTATACTTGGATGCAATTTCATATAACGTCCAAGAAAAAATAGGCGTTTTGCCCTATGTGCTCCAAAAAGAGTCTGGTGTATATCTTGAAATCGGCACAGGCGGAGACCCTATCGCTGAGTTAATGAAAGCTATACCAACACATTACAATGTACAAATTATTGCGTCAGACGTTGATCAAAATGTGTTAGACTGCGTACTTACTCGTCATCCAGAATTACAACAATTTATAGATACTCAAAAAGGTCCTCGATTACATTTACAGCAATTAAATGCTATCGATATGAGCGCGATTGCAAATAATCATTTAGATGGAATTAATGCTTCATCAGTGCTTCATGAAATCATTTCTTATGCCGGTGGACTTGATGGCTGTAAGAAATTTTTTCAAGAAGCTCATCGAGTTTTAAAGCAAGATGGAATCTTAATTTACCGGGACCCAGAATTTGTTGAAAACGCTGAACAAATAGTGACTATGCGACTAAAGAACAAACCATCTAAGCTATTTTCTCACATATTTCTGTATAAATTTTTAGATGCTCGCGGCAGCTCGTTAGCTCAAAAAAATCGTAAAGTTTTTATGTATGATACCAAAGACATAAGCTTTAAAGTTTACAAAAAAAATGAAACAAATTGTTCTGTTTACAGCTATGAGCAGTATTTAAAAATTCCTTCATACGATATTGATTTCTCTAGGAAATATTCTATCTCTTTACCGTATGGTCTCTATCGAGAGCTGAGCCGTCACTATTTAACATATTTGCACGCATGTAATCCTTTAGTCTATTTAAAAGCTACTGCAAACATTTCTACTGGTACTTATTTCATAAACTACTTGGCACACAGCACTGTAAAGGTCTTAAAGAATTTTTTAAGTGAGCGCTCTCATGTTTTAAGCGATGACCAACTTTCATTGGAACAAAAAGACTTAATAGATGCTGCTATTGAAAAAAACTGTGAAGCTCTTGAGTTTGGAATTCCGTTACGCTTTACATCAAAATCTAAAAAGAACGCTTTAAGAATGGTTCTTAAAGAGCATGGCTTTGATCCATCTCGCTATATAATCGCAGTTGATAGCGAAACAAGTCTGTTAGACTATCGAATTTTCGGAATACTTTACGAACAGATTAAAGGCTTATTTGACCTGCAAAACGGTATTGAAGTCGCTGACAATGAAAAACATGCGTATTGGCTAAAAAGAGAAGGCGAAGAATACTATTGTTATTATTCTGTCGACTCATTGCTCTCACAAGTTTTGCTATTTTCGCTAGAGCAATCTCAATTGGGACAATCTCAATTGGGACAATCTCAATTCGGACAATCTAAAAATCTATCAGAAAATAATAATGAACCAATGGTCCTATGCCCTCTAGACAAAGAATATAATAAATTCTTAAATAGATGGTGTTATTCAGAACTATTAAAAGATACTTTAGAAGTCTCTGATAACATGGATTATCCTTTGGAAGTGTTTGATGGTAAACGTATTATTCATTTTAAGAAAATGAAACTATCGCAAGCGATAACCATTTGTGAAAGCATCATTGAAGCTGAACCAATAAACTATCCGCAACTAGCACAAGTAATAAGTGATTTAAAAAAATAGGCTAACTCCCGGCTTGGCTTTCAGCTATGCCGAGGCATAAAGGATTTTAGTATGTCTGATGAAATATTAGATTTAGTTTCAACTGATGATGTTGTCATTGGGCAATTGCCACGGTCGCAAGTCTACGCACAAAAGTTATCAAACTTTCGCGTCGTTAACGCTTTTGTTATCAATGACCAAGGTCAACTGTGGATTCCTCGCCGCACCAAAACAAAGCGTATTTTTCCACTCTGCCTGGACGCAAGTATGGGTGGCCATGTTGAGTCTGGAGAGACATACGAGCAAGCATTTAAGCGTGAGCTTTACGAAGAACTTGGTTTAGATGCAAACAGTATTGTCTGTGAAATGATCGGCAGACTTAATCCTCATGAACATGGCACGTCTGCTTTCATGCAGGTGTACATAATTCGCCTCAATCAAGTTGACGCTTACAATACCCAAGATTTTTGTGAATATTTTTGGCTTAGTCCCCAAGAATGCATCGAAAAATTAAATTCTGGCGATGTGGGCAAAGGCGATTTGTTGAAAATGATTCGACAGTTATTTATTTAAGTAAAAAATTCGATATTGAAAAATATCGATCAATGTAAAATTAGTAAATATTTCACGAATCAATATTCTTCAAACTTCATAGACTTTCTCTCGCCCCGTCATCCTTGGGCTTGCCCGAGGATCCAGCATGAAAATTTTTTCTCCTTATAAATCAGGATAAAATAAAAAATATGTATATAAGAATTTATTTTTAGGAATTTTATTAAACGAAATTGGCTTTATATTCTTTGTTCCAAAAGAAATGGAACTTTATACATTGGTGTTACAAGCAACCTTTCTCGCCGAATATACGAACATCAACAAAATCTTATGATCGGCTTTACTAAAAGATACGATATAAAAACACTTGTTTATACTGAAGAGCATGCAACAATGCCTCACGCTATTGCTCGAGAAAAAAAATTAAAGCATTGGGGTCGATTACAAAAAATTAAATTGATCGAAGAGAATAATCCGGAATGGAAAGATCTTTCACATTTGCTCTTAGAAGGACTTTTATAAATTGCTGGATCCTCGGGCAAGCCCAAGGATGACGGGATGAAGAAATAAAGCCTTCTTACGTGTCCGCCACTGTCTCCGGCGAAGCCTTGCGCGAAGCCTGGATAGCCAACAGACGACAGCTGGATTAAGCAAATCTAATTTCAAACTGGTGCTGTTTAAATAAAAAATTCTATGACCTATCAAAGTCGAGACTCAATGAATGCTGAAAGTATTTCTTCTGTCATCTCAATACCTTTCCTATATTTAAGCGGCATTCAGGATATAAATATTGAAATTTAATACAAATGCAAAACTAGTCCACATCATGTACGGCAACAGCAGCATAAATACCGCGCGCAAACGCCATGCAAGTATCATGCATATCAACAAGCTACACCACATTAAAAAAAGGTCTAAAAGCGCAAGATCTATGCGATGAAAATAAAAAAATAATGGCGCCCAAGATACATTAAAGAAATATTCAATTCCAAACCAAATCAAAAGAGTCTTGTATTCAAATCTATTTTTCCAAATGATACCTAAGCCCCACCCCATCATTACATAAAGCACTGTCCAGACAGGACCAAATATCCAACTTGGGGGATTAAAAGTTGGTTTGTCTAAACTGACATACCATGAACTATCTCCAGCATCTGCTATATACCCAGAAAGCATTCCACCTAGCAGACAAAGAATACTTGCTATAATTTCTGCTTTATAGCTCTTTAAAAATTCCTTCATACGCCTCTCCTTTTAAAAAAAACTTACTAGATACTATTTTTATAGATGTAGCAAAGTTGGACATATAAAAAAAGAAACAATGCATAAAGCGTAAGCAATCTTATGAGGAAACAGACTTTATTTTAAAACTCAATGATTTTCTTGACAAAGCAAACCTCTGTTTTTTACACTCAGTACCGATAATCATTAATTTTTCTAATAAAGAAGGATGCATGTACATGAAAAATACAAATTTCTTAATAGCACTTTTGTTTGTTACTTCTAGCCTTATAACAACAAGCATTTTTGCTGAAGAGCAAGACAGTCAAACAACAGAGACTAGAGGCTGTGGTTGCGGAACAACCTGCTGTAATAAATGTAAATGCGGCAAATGCAGTACAAACTGTGGTTGTGCAAAACCCTGCTGTAAAAAATCTATCGATCTTTCTGATGACGTCAGTCAAGCTTCTCAGGCTACTTCAGATAAAGAAGATGCTTCTAAAGATGCAAACTAAGATTGTTTAGACATTGCTAAATAATTAAAAGATGGTGCGTTTAATTATAAACGCACCATCTTTATGTAAGGTTAGTTTTTTCGAGCCTTAATCAATTCATCAACCATAATGTTTAATTCTTTTTCTATGGCACTCGCATTAACCAAATCACCATACTCATTGAAAGCTTTCCAAGAGCAAGGAATTTTAATTGATGTAGCAACAGGAATCATTTCCAGTCTTTGGACAACTTGTTGCAATTGAGAAATCATACAAGTCCCGCCAGAAGGGCCACCACTGTAACCAACAATCCCTACCGATTTATTGTTCCATTCTTGGTATAAACTATCTAACGCATTTTTTAAAGGTGCAGGATAACCGCCATTGTACTCAGGGGAAACAATGATAAAACCTTCAGCCTGCGTTACGACGTCTGCCCATTTTTTTAAAACTGGCTCAATAATTTCTTCTTTACGTGATGCTGGAGAAGCTTCATCGGTATAAAATGGCAAATGGTAATGAGCAACACAGATAACGTCAGTGACTATATCTGATCTATCTTTCAATAAATTTTGTATATTTTGAGCTATCTGAATGCCCGTAGTTGTACTGCGTACAGATCCTACGATAATCGATATTTTCATAGCAGCTCCTTTTTTCGATTCTGCCTTACTACATAGAGACTTGGAACCCAAACCAATCATAAAAATAAGCACCCCAAAAACAGTCATAATTCTCATAAACTTTACATGATTCATACACAAACTCCTTAGATAAATACGTTGGCTATATTTTACAATCTTAATATTTTAATAAATAATTGTCATACGAATCGGATTTGAAATAAACCATTGCAATCAAGGTTCTTATTTCATTTTTTGGCAATTATTGAAATAAGAACTACTTTTTGGCATTCTTATTTCAATAAAAGCATGTTTTTGTAGCTCTTATGGCAATGTGTAAAATGAAGCCTTGCCTTGGCCTAAGCGAACAATCATTCCATCGGTTACCAGATTTGCTAAATGTTTTTTTAAGGTGTTTCGGTTGGTCTGAGTCATCTGCTGCAAATCACTAATATTCAAACTGCCGTGTTCATGGAGCAATGTTAAAATTTGAGATGATAACATAGGTAAATTCATGGCTACTGTTTTTTCTTTCAGTATTTTTTGCTCCAAATGCAGTTTTTGCTTTTGAAGCATTTTCAAGAAAAAAATAAGCCATGGAGTAAAATTGGGTATGCCTGAATGCAGGCTTGCTTGTGTTTTACGCAAAGCCAAGTAATAGCTTTCTTTGCTACGCTCTATAAAACTTTCTAAAGCACTGTACGGTACATATAAATAACCAGCTTGCAAAAGAAGCAATGTTGTTAAAATGCGAGACAATCTACCATTACCATCTTGAAATGGATGAATTGCTAAAAAAACTACAATAAATACTGCGATTACAAGCAGTGGATGTAATTGCTTTGTGTTGTTTTGTTGATTAACCCATTGCATAAGTTCTTGCATACGCATTGGGGTTTCAAATGGAGAAGCTGTTTGAAAAATGATACCAATGCTTTTACCTGTTACATCAAAAGCTTCAACACTATTTGATAGCTTTTTATACTCTCCTCGATGTCGCTCATCTTTTTCTGAAAATCTTAACAACATTGCATGAAGTTGTTTGATGAGGTTCTCAGAAACGGTCATCGATTCGTATCCTTGAAATATCTCTTGGCATAAATAAGCATAACCTGCTACTTCTTGCTCATCTCGAGAAACAAAAGAATACGTTTCTAGGTTAGATAAAAGTTTTTCTACATCTCGGTCAGAAAGCTTTACACCTTCAATTCGAGTTGATGACCCTATGCTTTCAATTGTTGCTACTTTACGCAGTGCCTGCAATCGATCAGGGGCTAAGCGGCCCAATAATTGCCATGCCCCCTTAAATTCATCAATCTCACTTATCAGCTGCAGCATTTCAGGAGTAATGGTAATAGTTGAAATGTCAAACATACAAATCCCTTCTTTGTTTAAAATAGGTAGACATACCCGTATTTATACCCACAAATACCCGTATTTGCAAAAAATAAATTAATTCGTTCAAATTATTTAAAATAAATCATTTTAAAACAGGCTCACTATTTCATTTTATTTCAATTATTGAAATAAGAACTATTTGATGGCATTCTTATTTCAATAATTGCCAAAAAACATGATCTTTAGCCTAAATATTTTTGAGTACATACTATGCATACAATTAAAGTAATTTTCATTCATGGCAATGGTGGTTGCTCTCCAAAAGATAACTGGTTTCCTTATCTGAAGTCTGAGTTAGAAAAGTTAGGATTACAAGTTATAGCGCGTCAATTTCCCGACGCTGTCTTAGCCAGGTCGTGCTACTGGCTACCTTTTTTAAAAAATGAACTGAGTGCTGATGAGTTTACTATAATTGTCGGTCATTCATCTGGCGCACTAGCAGCAATGCGTTTTGCAGAAAACAACAAACTGCTCGGCTCTATTTTAATCGCAGCTATGCATACTGACTTAGAAATAGAATCAGAAATCTTAAGCGGTTATTTTGACACACCATGGGATTGGCAAGCTATCAAAGACAATCAACAATGGATTGTACAATTTGCATCAACAGATGATCCTTGGATACCTATAGCAGAACCGAGATTTGTTCATCAAAAATTAAACAGTCAGTATCACGAGTTTACTAACCAAGGACACTTTGGTGGTGACTACTTCAAAAAAGAATTTCCTGAAATAGTTAAAGTTATCAAAAAAAAGTTATCGCTATAAATTAAAAATCGAATTCGACATTAGAAAACATAGCTCAACTCAATTTTTGTAATTTTTCATACTCGTTGATCATAGTTCTTATTTTACGAACGACTTCTTGTTGATTTAAGTTGCTTACGTCAACCTTCATAAATGGAATGTTCGTGCTAAAAGCGGTATCAAATAATTTTTGCTGTCGAGTAGCAATAATTTCTTCTTGTTTTTTACTGACTCGATTTCGTAGATCAATGCGCGCCAAAAGTTGATCGTCAGTGCAACGTAAACGAAAAGCACGCACTGGTAAATTATTTGGATTTAAGATTGTTGAAAGCTCACTGAAAAGTAGCGCCATTTGACTCGTCATCGTTACCACAAATCTAGTTTTTCCTGTTTTAAGGTAGAATGCAATCATTTGTGCCATTGCTTGATACACCATGATCACATCAGATTTTTTATCCCAGGAAAATGGCTGCATCGCTGCAAACCAATCGCAATCCAGAAACACCATGTTGTTAAAAATTTTTAAGAACTCCAAAGATGCATCGGTTTTCCCAGAACCTGTTGGACCTGTTAAGATGATAATCATACTAAACTTTCACACTTGCAAAAAAACATTCGTTCAACTTTCCAAATCGTAGTATATCGTACATTACATTAACTGTATCAAGTTTATGTATTTCCGTAAGTAACTGGCGAAGCCATGCGACACAGTCCTACGAAGTATTAACGTAGTAGGAAGCTTGTTACGCAGTAACGCGAAAGCTGGTGCACCCTATCGGTCTATTTGACCCACTGGATTGATGAAAAAAATCTAATGGGTTCAATCAAAGAATTATTGCTAGCCGAGACAAATCATTGTATTACTGATCAATAATCAACAAAAATAAGATCTATATTTAAAAAAGTTTATAAATGAATACGTAGGAAAAAAATGAATAAAAAATTAAGCATAAAAGTTATAGTTTTTTTAATGGCTATCGTAGCGTCAGTGTACCTAAGACATAATTATTTTAACCCACCATTTTTTAACTTTTTTTCTAATGCAAAAAATGATTTTTTTTCTGATGTAGATAAAACTTTCGCATCAGAACTGAAAAGTGCTGCAGATAAATGTGATTTGAAAAAGGCAATTTCTATAATTAATAATCCCGAAAAAATGAAAACGATTGACGCTTGGGGTTTGGGTATGGCGATTGCATTTGCAGCGTTTCAATCTAAAAATAAAGATAACTGTAATGAAATCGTACAAGCAATTTTGGATAGCGGGTATCCTATAGACAATGATTATTTAGGGGAAGTGCTAATATATGCTGTTAGCATTAATGATTTAGATATGGTCAAAAGCATTTTAGCTAATCCTTACGGGAAATATATTGATAAAAGTTTTAAAATAGCGATATTTTTTCAATCATATATGGGCAGTCCGCAACCTATGCCAAGCTCTTTTTTAAAACAGGCCTTAAACGATTCTATAAAGCATAACCATGAAAAAATAACTTCAGAATTAATGGCTTTTTCTAACAAGAAATTTTTTATTTTCAGCCTTTAGTGGTGGCGTTAGCCAGTCATTTTTTTCATAGATGTTATAAGTTTACTTACAGATTACCAGCCATTCCCGCTAGCACTGGAAAAAATGACTGGTGCGCCCGGTAGGGATCGAACCTACAACCCACGGATTCGAAGTCCGTTACTCTATCCAATTGAGCTACAGGCGCATACAAGAATATGTGTTAGATAAAGACAATATAGCATACCTACAAATTTTACCAAAATCTTTTTTGATCAAAAGATCTTCCTGATCAAGATTTTAAATATTTTTCAAATACAGTGTGTTTTCTATGCTTTTAACAAATAGATTTTATTTACGCTACATGAACTACTACCGTTACGATAGCCCCAACGCTACCCACAGCTGCAAGGTACCCTAAGAAACATAGCGTTGCTCTGCAGTATTTATTTTCAGTATTTACCACGCAATGACAACGATTATCCTGCGGCATATCTATCGCGACTGTTTGTTGAAAATTCCGCTCAGTTACTACACCACCAGATTCATTTAACAGAGACCTATCTTCAAGTCCACTCAGCAACCTTGTCCGCTGCGTAAGTGGTGATGGTGGCTGTGTAGAGGCTACGGAAAATGGGGAACCGGGTAAAGACCGGAAAAGAGTGCTGCTACTTATCTCTCTATCGGAAAGACTAGAGCAGTAAGCAAACGAAGTTGAAAATAAAAGTGCACAGAAAAAAAATTTAAACATCTATATCCTTTATGATATCTTATTACCTTTCCAATGATTACCACTTTAATAATGAAGAAAATAAATACAAATAAATTATGAACCACCCCGATACCAACCACTTAGAAATACCTTTAGAATTTATATCTCAAACGCCTGACAGCGACCTTCAGTATGATTTTATTCCTCAAACGTTTGATGATTATATCGGGCAAGTTGCGCTTAAAGAAAAATTACAAATATACGTCCAAGCGTGTAAAGCTCGAGGCGAAGCTCTTGATCATATGCTTTTATTCGGGCCTCCTGGACTGGGAAAAACAACACTGTGCCAAATTATGGCCAACATGATGGATGTTTCAATTAAAATTTGTAGTGGACCAATGCTTGAACGCACGGGAGATCTAGTCGCTATTCTTTCTGGCCTTGGCAAACATGATATTTTATTTATTGACGAAATTCATCGCACACCCTCAAACGTTGAAGAAATTTTATACTCAGCAATGGAACAATTTAAAATTGACGTTATCATTGGCCAAGGACCTGGAGCCAGAACTGTTAGTTTGCCAATTCAACCTTTTACACTCATTGGCGCTACAACTAAAACTGGTGCAATTTCTGCTCCACTACGCAGCAGGTTTGGCATTATTGAAGCACTCGATTTTTATAGTCACCCTGAATTAGCGCATGTCATTTTACAAAATGCTCAATTTTTAAACATAGAAATGAGTGAGCAAGCAGCTTTAATGATTGCAATCAGATCGCGCGGGACACCTCGGATTGCTAAAAAACTACTTAGAAGAATTCGAGATTTTGCTCAAGTCAAAAATGATGGTAAAGCAACTCCTGAACTCATAACTGAGAGCATGCTGGCGCTTGGCATTGATGAGCATGGGCTGACAAGCATTGATAATTTACTGCTTAAAAAGATTCTCATTGATTACAAAGGTGGCCCTGTTGGACTCGACACTCTTGCATCAATTACCGGACAAGATAAAGAAACGATTGAAAACGTGTATGAACCTTATTTGCTGCAACAAGGATTTTTAGAAAAAACATCTAAAGGCCGCCAAATTCCTCAAAGCAAAATGCTTATTATTCAAAAAAAGATATTTGGTCAATCATCAGTTTTTTAAAATATTTTGCTTTTATACTTTCCACATTCATATCAATTCGACATTAGAACTTACTGATCCAGCCGTCCCAGCCTTCGCCTATGGCTTCCGACTTCGCCAAGGCTTCGACGGACACGTCGGTGGACACGGCGCCTATTGGCTACCCAGGCTCCGCACAAGGCTACGCCGTGCACAGTGGCGGACACATAAAGAAAGCTTTATCTCTTCTCTCGTTTTCCTCTGGTTTAACCAGAGGATCCAGTTTTTTAAAGATGTTTTTGTCTAAACAAATCAAAGTTTAAAGGAACAATTTTTAAGTACCCTGGATCCTCTGGTCTAGCCAGAGGAAAACGAGGGGGAGTGTGATTATTGTTTTAGATGAGATTGAAATATTATTCAATAATCGCTCTGATAGATATTTTTTAATATCGAATTCGGTTTTTTTACATTCTTCACTCTTCATATCAATTCGACAAATTGTTTGTAACAAGTTAGTCTAAGATAGTGTACAAATGTAGAATTGATCGATTTTTGCATATGAGGAGTCCGGAACATGTCAGGTCATTCAAAATGGGCCAATATAAAGCATAAAAAAGCTAAAGAAGACGCTAAACGTGGTAAAGAATTTACTAAAATCGTTCGCGAAATAACCATAGCCGCTAAATCAGGCGGTGACCCTGCTGGCAATCCAAGACTCCGACACCTTATCGAAGAAGCAAAAGATCTCAATATGCCTCTTGAAAACATTCAACGAGCTATCAAAAAAGGTACCGGAGAACTTCCAGGTGTAAGCTACGAAGCAATCACTTATGAAGGACATGGGTCAGGTGGCACAGCAATCATAATCGAAGTTCTTACTGATAATAAAAATCGCGTTGTCGCAGATTTACGACATATTTTTTCTCGTAATGGTGGCACACTAGCAGAAACAGGCGCAATTGGCTGGATGTTTTCGCATCTTGGAATCGTACGAGCACATGCTCCTGCTGGACTAACAGAAGATCAAATTTTTGAAAAATTATTAGACTTTGAAATTAATGATATTTCCATTCAAGACGGAACACTTACCGTCAGCATGCCGATTGCAAGTTTGCATGAAGTAACTGAAGCGGTAAAAGGCATGGGCATTAAAGTTGATAACTCACAGCTTGAGTGGGTTGCTAAAAACTTAATTGAACTTGATGCTGATGCTGAAGAAAAAGCATTCAACTTGCTTGAAAAGATAGAAGAATATGATGACGTACAAAACGTCTACACTAACATCGGCTAAAATTTGTCGGATAAAACGAGTACCTTTTTTATGACTCAAAGTATGACCGGATTTGCATCTGCAATTGTCGAAATTCCTATCAATGCAACAGAAAAACTTTCACTTTCGTTGCATCTTAAATCTTTAAACTCACGTTACTTTGAAGCTACGTGCAAATTGCCGTACCTCATTAACAACTGCGAAGTGTTAATTCAGCGTATTTTGAAAAAAAAATTAGAACGTGGTCACGTCTACCTCACGATTAAAATCCAACATGATTCAACCAAGCATGTCGTGATTCCATCTTTGACAACGATCAAAGGATACCTAGATGCTATTAAGATAATTCAAAAGACTTGCGACCTTAAAGAAGAAGTGTCACTTGCAACGCTACTTCAGCTTCCTAATATCTTGCACATCGAAGAAGAAGGCTTGAACACTAAAGCGGAAGAAAATATTTTAAAAGCTATTGAAGATCTTGCTGAAAGTCTGATTTTGACACGTAAAACAGAAGGCCAAGTGTTAGCAGATGATATCGAATTTCATGTAAAAGAAATTACAAAGAAATTAGAACTCATCAAAACAGCATCTGGTAAAGCTATTGTCACTAAAAAACAAGATCTTGAAGCTTTAATCACCTGTCTGCAAAATTCAGCAAATGAAGAACTTTCTGTAAAAAACTGCCTTTTAGATAATCAAAAAATTACGCTTCTTGCTGAACTTGAAAAAATCGATGTAAACGAAGAAATTGTTCGCGCAACTTCTCACGTTACAAACATCGTGCAAATTTTAAAAGAAGACTCTTTGTCAAAAGGTAAAAAGTTAGATTTTACGTTGCAAGAATTAAACCGTGAAACAAATACGATTGCTTCGAAATGTTCTCAAATTTCTATCAGTTCTTTGACCATCGATATCAAAACTGATTTGGAAAAAGCCCGAGAACAAGCTCAAAACATTTTGTAAGAACTCAGATTAGGGACACTATGAAAAAAATAACAACATCAATATTTCTTGCTCTGTTTATCTCACAAGCATCTTATACATGTGAAAATTATAAATATCCCCGTCCATTCAATCAATCTGAAAAAAGCAACCCTACTCGCGAAAAAATTATATGCGAATATGCTAAATTAGCCGCCATAATAATTCTTTCGTATGCGAATTATAATAATGATCACTTAGATCATGACAAAGCTGAATTAAGAGATAAACTTCTTACTAAGCAAGTAATACGATGCAATCAAATCCTTGCACAATACGAATATGAAGAGCTAAGTCAGCAAGAAATAATCAAGCCAAGAAAATAATAAATACCAATTTGTACAAAAGTAAACAAAAAACCGATCGGTTACGGCGTAAGCGATCGGTTTTTTTGTTAGATATTTTTAGCTATTTCATTGCAAACGCAGGACTTTAGCGCTTCTTGTCATTTTCCATTAATTCTAAAATGTACTCTTCTACATTGTTTTCAATATAACGGAAGTTACAATTCTGCAATGGTAGATTTTTAATCCATGCAGCAATTATTGCTTCATTAATTTCACAGCCTTGTTCTTGAAGATAGTTACTTTGCAGAGCTACTTGTAACGCTTTTTTCACTAATGCTGATTTATCTGGAGATGGGAAGAAAAAGTTTTTTATACGAGTTGCAAGAGCTTTGTCTTCTATGTTTGATGCATTGCCCGCAAGAATAATTAACATAGGAACTTTAGCTTCGATTTTTACAGCACCATCAATGCCCGATCCAAAACAAGCTACAGACAATTGTGTTCGATTTCCATTAAAGGTCCGCTTTATCGTACTGCACATCGATGCATTATTAAGCCAACAAGCTTCATCTATAAAAACAACAGAACCTCTTTTACCTTGTGCCAATTGATTGCGTAACACTTTTACAAAGGCTCCTGGACTCTCACGGTTACCTTCTAAGTCATTAGAATCATTAATGACAAGACTTTCAAAGCTTACCGCTTGCACCGTAAGCTCATCTAACCACTGGGCCAATGTTTGAACAAAATGAGTTTTGCCAATTCCCCCTGAACCATGCAAATATAAATAACTAGGCGCTGGCGCGCTTTGGCTGGTTAGTGAGTCAATAAATTTTGCAACATTCAATTTAATAGTAGCGGTAACCTGCCGATCTTGAGGATAATCTTTAAAAAAATCATCAATGCGAGTCTCCAGTTCTTTTTTCACATCTTTTACAGATCGATTTCCTGAAAGCTGTAGATCTGGTTTTGGTTTGTAAACGGTAAGATCTAATGCAAAATGTAAAAAATCAATATGCTTTTGACGATTCATTGTATCATCACGAGCATAGGTAAAAGCTTTAATAATTTTTGGCCACAACACAGGTGGTATGAAACATTTATTTTCAGCAAAACGTTCTTCTAACTCTTTAAACGGATTGTCTGATGGCCAGATTAGAGACGGTATAGACTCAACACCTTCTTGCAAGCCGTACAATGCAGACCCAATACCTATTTGTTGTGTTTTTTTAATAGCTTCTGATTTAGGATCACCGAAACTTGATGTTATCCAAGCAACAGCTAGTGCAAATGATGATTTTTTTATTGATTTTTGAATCGGTTCCCAACGTGCTTTTCTGCGCTCCCATTCAAGTTGAGCCAAGCAATCTTTTTTAAACTGATCGGGGTCATTAGCAAGTAAGAATTCTTGTTCTGTAATACCACCGAATATATATTTACGTAGCCATTGTTCTTCAGCGGTACCACACAGGCATTGATAGAAAAAGCCCCCAGCATCTTCTTTCATTTTTTTTAGTTCTTTTAGACGCTCCTCTGTTATTAAAGGAAATTTAATTTTTTCATCTTGAGGCATTACGCCTGCTTGCTGTAGATGATGTGCGCATCCAAGACGCTTAAGTAATTCTGAATGTTTTGCATATATTCCATCTTGCTTAAAAGCCTGATTAATGTTTACTCTAGGTTCATCCGACAGGATAAAAACTGGCAAGAATTTTAGCATAAAAGCTATGAAAAATGATTTGAAAAATTTCATCAAAAAATCCCTAAAAAGACTGAAAAACCCACTAACTACTTATAGAATAGTGGATTTACTTTCATGCGTCAAATAAGCAAAACCATTGAAAAAAGCTTTATTAGAGCTATAATATTAACATTATTATTTTATAAGGGGGCTCAAAACAGTATTATGAAAAATATAACAAAATTAATAGTCGTTGCACTTTATATGATTCCTATAAATCTACCTTTATCTGCAGTATCAGTAGTTGACGGAGATAAAAAAAGAACAGAACAAAATTTTGAAGAGATGCGAAGAAAGAAACAAGAATATTTTGATTGGTATTTTAAGCAATATGGCGAGTACCATCCCAATGATCCTCGCTCACGCAATGCTAAAAATAGTTCACATTGTTCTTATGACTGTAAAATGAACTTTACCAATGATCATGAAAACGATAATCCATACAAACGATAACAATTGAGGGACACTATGAAAAAAATAACTTTATCTATCTTTCTTGCACTTTGTATTTTGCAAATCCATTCTGCTTCATCATGTCAAGACTCTAAATACGAATCAACCATTGAAAATGAAAAGTCATGTGCAAAAATCATTCAAGAATATTACTCAAAGCTTGCTTACATAGAAGATGAATATGCATATTCTAATCACACAACATATACGTTTTTAGTTGATTTACTTAATAAAAAATACGAGCAAGATCTTAAAAGATGTAATGAACAACCTGTACAACCTTAAGAATACTGCAAAATGAATGCTGCATAATTTTATTTAGTTACTCGTTGGTACCAAACTAAAAAAACCGATCGTTTATATTTTAAGCGATCGGTTTTTTATTGTCCTTACAGATCTGCAGGATAAAAATTATTTACTCTCTTGGTTTTTGGGCTGGTACTTTTTTTAACATTTCTGCAAATCTTAATGCTCGATCAATCCCCATAAATAATGGGGATTCCACATTGCTAGAATTGTCACAATTTATTGCATGATTCGCTATAAGCTTTTGTGATGTTTGATCGTTTGTATTCGGTATAGTTGTGGAACTATAGATACTGATAGCATGTATTTCTGGAGATCTTTCATCTTTGCAAAGTTCTATAGAAAGAATCGTATTATCTTTTTTTCCACAATACTTAAACCGTCTAATTGGAAAATCGTCAACTTCCAACAATTTCTCAGATATAAGCTTAAAGCCTTTAGATTCCATATACTCATCAAAACATTGAGCTATCAATGTTTCAAATAAAGATTTCAATTTTAATTCATCATCTGACTGTAAAAGAAACTCATGAAATCGTTTTTGCAACTCTTGGAGACTATCAAAACATTGCTTTGTTGCTTGAACAGATTTTGTTTCTACGCTGTCCAGATCAAGCTCTTGAAATGTTTTGGAACTGATACCTTGAAAAGATTGGTACAGTTTGTTTTGGATTGGTTTATCATCTCCAGATTTAACATGATTGCAAGAAGCATGAGCATAGAAATTATAAATTCCTTTTTCGCGTGATTTAGGCCCAACCAGACTTGCTTGCAAAATTTCATCTTGCATACCATCTTGTTCTTTGATTCCTTTGCGAGCTTCATACAAATCTCTAAACAACGCAGATTTATGTGCAAAACCAGCCTCATCCATTTTAGCAATTAAAGCTTTATCACAAGCTTGATAAACCCGGCAATGCATTTTGTGAGCTACTGTCAGTACGCATCGCGGTATGTGACTACTTTGAAACATTGGTTGAGTTGATGGGCAATACAATACCGCTAAAAAAATAGCGACAAAAATTATTATTTGTTTTCTCATGTGACCCTTTGATTGTGAAAATAACATTAGATTTAAGCCTATTAAATAAGGATACCGTCAAACTATGTGTCATTCAATTTACTTCTTGCTTAAAATATAAAATGGTAGGAGCTGGTTAATTATCAGCTCCTACCATTTCTACTTATATACCGACCGGCATGAAGATTTTCTTATTTTATTTTGATTCTTTCTGGGGGAGATAATTCCGTAAATCCCAAGAGCTTTCACCTTTTGCGTGAGCTATACAAGGCTTGTCATTTTTCAATGCTTCTTGTATATGTGGCTCAAAATGAAGTTTTGTATAGTAGCCTTGCGATTCGGCATCACTTCCAGATTCATGAGCGCTTTTTTGGCACCGCTTTAAACATTGCGCACATGTAATCATGCGAGCAGCTGTTGCTTCAGCATCTTGCTCTGCATTTTTAGATCTTTCATCACGAAAATACTCATCATTGCATATAAATGATTGAGCTATTCTAAAATCAACCTGCCTTGCATGTTGCAATTCATGACAGAGCATGCGCATTTGTTCAGACGGTCCTGTCCAAAAAAACATGGGCGCTAAAGTAATTATTCTTGCCATTCCATTATGCTCAGCTGCAAAGGAAGAATTTTTTGAACATCTATATAATTTATATTCTTTGCAAACTCCCATACGCGCTTTTAATTCTTCAAAAACGTCTAAATATTCTTCACCGTCTAAAAATCCTTCGTTTTCACATGGAACAAATTTTCCATATCTTTCCTCTATTTTTTTATCGATCCCTTTATCGATTTCTTTTGGGATATCTTTCAAAGTTTGTCGCAAACCTTTCTGAGATATTTCATAAGCTTGGCCCCTTGAATTAAATTGATATTCATAAGCGTCATTAGCAATCACCAATCCTGCCATTATTTTTTTCTTATTATTTCGCATCGCTTTAAACATGTCAGCAAAGTTATATTTTTTGCTTTGGCTATCTGCGCTCTGACTGCCTGATGCATTAAATTGCGTATGAGAAGTGGTGCACAAACCACGAGCGGCCATTCCTGATGCCATTTGTGCGGCAACTGTTTTAGTGCCAAATCTACACATTGCACTGATTCTTGGCACCAAGGTGACCATTGTCACTGCAGTCATTAACAATAATGTTTGAATTTTCATAAAATTATCCCCTATTTAATTATTTTGCCTTTTTCATTTGAGCAAATAAGTTATCAAGTTCTTGTTGATATGCTGCGTATCTCACAACATCTGCGCTATGCAGTGATTTAATCGTATATTTATCGCCATATTCACCTGGAATATCAGATACCGCTAAAACGAAAAATGCTTCATCTTCTTCTAATAAAGCTGCTTGTTGTTCTAGTGTTAAATCAGATTCTTCGTCAAATGAAGTTGCTTCTTCTGTATAAAGTAAATTTGATGCAACATTCTCATATTCTTCTTTAAGCTTTTGTGAGGCTGTTTTGTTCTTTATTTTTTTGTCACCACCGTTGGCGATATAAATCATATCATCTAAGTTGGTTTTACGTACTGCAATACAGAGCAATTCACCGTGCTCATTTGCTTGCTCGTGTGCTTCAGCAAGTTCTTGAATTTGTGGTTCAAATGCCTGATAAAGATCATACATATTAAAATCTTTAAACATTTGCTCTACATACTTGAATACATATTCCGATGGAGCATTGCTTGCATTGTTTAAGACATAAAATGCAGAACAGATGCCATGACAATTACTATTTGATAAAGGGGTACGGTTCATACAAGTAATTTCAGCGAGCTTACCAGATGCTGTTGTGCTTGTAATATTATAATTATCTGGGCCGTTAGCCATTAAATCATTGCGATATAATTGCAAAGTATCAATATTTTCAGTACCTGTTCGATAACGTAACGCTACAAGATCTGGCATTTGTGATGCATTGTCTTTTAATGCACATACCATACGCCATATATCGTTTACAAAATTCCATTCCCATCTTCTACCATGATAAAAAGTTTGATAACCTTGAGTTTCAAATTCTTTTTCTGCAGAGGTTACTTTTTTCATTAACTCTTGATCGTAAAACGCACCTATGATATTGGGAGTACATAAACTCGCTAATTCTTCATCATCAAATACTTCTATGTTGTGAAATCTCAAGCTGTGTGATTCAAAATTTTTAAAAGCTATGTTAACAGTTAATTGTTCTGTTGCTGTAAGGTTCTTTTTATCAATTAAAGGTGTTGATGTAATATTTTTCATAGTAAGCAGAGCAATCGGAAAATACTTCATGATCGTAATAAGTGATTCGCTACGAATTGGAAGTAAAGTCTCAAAAGGTTTATATGACATATCACAATAAATAGTTTTAATATCTAATTGATCATAGAGTTTTAAAAACAATTGTTTTTGTTCTTCCGTTAGATCAGAAGCTATTGAAATGATTTTTTTACGAAATTCTTTATAATTTTTAAAGTAATCTGGATCTAAAGTATGAACAGTATTCCAATCGTTGTTGCTTTGAGCTATGCATATTTTTTGTTCAAGGGTGTACTCGCGTTCATCATCTCTTGCGTCATCATTATTCTCTTGTACCTTTTGATCAGTATCTCTATCTGCCAAAACGGTTATAGTTCCTGCTGTAATTAAACCAGAAGCAACAATACTGCCAGCAATTGCTTTTTTACTAAAATTCCTAAAAAAAGATGCTTTTGCCGTTGCGTTGCTTGTCATATGTCGCTGAATTGATAAAACGGATTGAGAAATTTTCGCGCCTAAAGACCGTGACAGCCCTTGCATACCAAAGACGTTTGATGTGCAAGATACAATAAAAAGTGACATTGATAGAAATAGTCCTTTTATCTTCATAACTAACCCCTAATTTGTGGCCCCTAAGGCCATTTTCACGCGTCCGCCATAGCCAACAGGCGACGGCTGGATGGTCTTTTTCCATATAAACATCATACCAAAGCAGCCCCAAATCCACAAACGGTGAGGGTGTTTTTAATGGTAGGATATTGGACTTGTTTCTAAGTCAAATCTTTGGATTAGCCTCACCTGCCTACCTGCCTGTTATTCATCAATTTTCAGAATTGTGAATGGTTATTCATCTTTTGATAAAAGTGAAAGATATGTAGAGAACTAGGTCAACCTGTTGTGCAAAAACACTACTGTGATAAACTTATTGTAATATTTAAGAATTCTAACTTAGGGAAAAATTATATGAAAAAATTATTTTTAACCATGCTTTTAGCATGTACTGGCTCTGCTATTAAATCTGATCTTGCAACAGAATTGACCGATAAAGTATCGTCACTACACAAGCAACACAACGAACTTCTCGAAACAAAAAATTTACCTAAAAGTGATCTTACACAGCGACTGCAAACTTTACATCAACAAGTCCGATATACTCTTGAAACTTTACCAGCAAAATCAAATCCTAAAAAACGTGCAATTAAAGCGTTGGCAGCTACAGCTTTGTATATTGTTAGCATACAAATGTTAAAGAACGCTGGCCACAGAATAGATAACTTTAACATTAATCGCGGAAGGCAACCGATAAATAACACAACAGACCCTCGCCCAAACAACACATTAATTTACCGCGAAATAGATTCTTGGACAGAGGAAAAATCAACTACATTTGCAATAGGAGCATCTTTTGGAATCGCAGTACATCAAGCGACTTCTTCCATGACTGATGCCCAAAGAAATGTTTGCATAGATGGTACAATGGCTGTCGGATCATCTGTATGTATGATAGCAAGTGCCATAACAGCACTGTATCAAACAACTCGTTGCATTATTGACTGCATTAGTTTACGTACTAGCACCATTGAAATTCAACGAGCTGACTTAGAAAAATTAATTTCTGACCTAGAAAATGATTTAGTTAAGCTTAATGCATAAATAAAATATTAAAATCCACTCAACCTAGTCTTACGGAACTTGCTGCTATGCAGCGTGTAGCAAAAATTCTTGGGTGGATTTTTTGTCTAATATAGTCAGGTGACATGCAAAATCAAAAGCTCAAAAAAGCACAGTTTTTAGTCTCACCGATATAAAACCAGTACAGGCTATTGCCCTCTTTTTCTCATCTATTATCCTATTTGTAATAATTAAACCTTGTAAAAAGGAAAACTATATGAAAAATGTTAATAAAGGATTTTCAAAAACGACTTACGCCTACTATGGTGCTTTTCTGGGAGTACTAAATGGCGCTTCGGTAGGAGCAGTAGGTGGGTTAAAAATAGCTACCGTGCTAAAAGGTACGCCACTAGTACTAGTAGCAGTTCCTGTTTTATGTCTTGGAGCTACGCTTGTAGCTTTTGGTTTTTATCTAGGATATCACCTAGGATACGACATCGGTTCTGTCGTAGAAAATGCAAAAAAAAATAATTAAAAATATCAAAAAATAATATGAAAAAATTAATAATGATGAGTGCTTTACTTTCACTAGGTGCAGTATCAATGAATGAAGTTCAGGCACTGAGTAAACAAGTTAAATCATCACAAAAAAATCCTACAAAAGTAGAAATCGTTAAACCAGGTACAAATATATCGACGCATCCTGATTTTAAGCGTTATTTTTTAGGCCTGCTTGATGGTAAAAAAATGGCACAGAAAAAGGTGCTTTTTATAGATTCATCATCAAAAGTAATTTCACCTGAAGATATGGATAAGTATAAAGCTCATAATATTGAAGTAAAAAGACAAGATTGTAGCACTAAGATGCCTAATTTGAAAATTAGCAAATCGTTTTTAGGAGCTCTGTTCACTTCAGAACTTAGAATAACTAAACCTTTTTTATGTTGCTCACTGGCATCAGATCTTAATAAAAAAATTGATATCTATTCTTACAAAATAATTGGTTGTGACAAGAGATTCTATTTCACATCTCATCCAAATCGTATAGCAGTTTTAATCGATGAAAAAGGCAACATTATTAGTATTTTAGATAATGTAAAAAATGAAGAAGATGTTTTTAAAGCTTTTAGTATTTAAGTAACATTAACAAATATTATTAACTACAAACATACATATAAAAACCACTCAACTATTTGGGTGGTTTTTTATTGTCCAAAATCTTAAAACCTGCTACTATTTGCTCAGTCAAGCAAGAATTTTTTCAAGGAAACAGCTTGCAACTAAAAGGTATATATGCTTAACGCAAATCAACAAATTCATTTGGATTTTTTAAATATATATAAATCAGCTGGCTTAATGTGCGACAACATTATCATCGAACCAGAAAGTAAAGAATATAGCGCTTGTCGATTTATCATCAATAATAAACAAGCGCACTTTCGCGTAGCAAAAATAACTCCAACCAAAATCGGACAGTTTGTTACCCTGTGGAAGCGAACTGCTAGCGGGCCCATTGCACCATATGACGAGTCAGATTCAATTGATCTATGGATCATCAGTGTTTACAGTGGCAATCATTTCGGTCAGTTTATTTTTCCAAAATCTGTACTTTTAAAGCAAGGAATTTTATCTAAAAATGGCATCGGTGGCAAACGGGCTATACGCGTTTATCCTCCATGGGATAAGGCTGAAAGTAAGCAAGCTACCGAAACTCAAGTATGGCAATTAAATTACTTTTTGGACCTAGATCCACAGAATTTGAATATGCAAAAAATTAAAGCATTGCTGCTTGCTGCATGATACTATGAATTTTTCAGTCGTTTGTATGCTTGTACTGCTGCATCAAATAGTTGCTGATCTTTGGTATCATAACCACACAAAATCGAAGTTATAATACTTTTAAGTGCCAAAAAGCGAGCATATTGCCAAATTTTCAAGTCAATATTGCAGTACAGCTCAAAGAAAACATTGTGCATAGATACCGGAAATAATTCATGTATAATTGCAAAATCTACTACTGGATGATTAATATCAACATCTCCCCAATCAATAATACCAATCAGCTTTTTATCTTTCATAATGATATGTTTAAAATGCAAATCACCATGAATTAAACAATCAGCATCATCTGGAATTTTTATTGTTTTTGCTATTTCTATTTCAGTTGCGATAAAGGATAGATCTAGTTCAAAAATATTTTGTGCAATAATGCTATCGATTCTTGGTTGTAATGCTTCAAGCATTGTTTCAATACAGGTATGATCATAACCAGATCTTTCAAGCCCCCAATTTTGTGCTTGCAATGCTGTAATGCTATGTACCTGTTTTAAAAACAATGCCAGATTTTTCAAGCAAGATAATAATTCTTGCTCTGTCAAATCAACTTGATAGACAGCAACGCCTTCAATTTTTTCATATCCTTGAAAATGATAGGGATAATACGAAGTTGGCCGGCCAATGTATATTGGATTGGGAATTTTTAAAGAAATTACTGATTGTAATTTTTGCAAAATAGGATTTTCATTTTTCAATTGATAAATGTCAGCATTACTATGTCGCGGAAATCGAAAAACTAAATTATGATTCACTAACAAAGCTACATTATCAAAGCCTTGACCCAAAATTTTAATATCTTCAACAGTAAATAACTGCTCTTCTAGCACCTGACTAGCAATTTCAACAGTGATATCTTTATCTAATTTCCACTGCATACCATCCTCACACAATAATATATCTGTTAAAATAAGATTGTTTTCTTTTTATATTATCACACATATCACTTTTTTTAGCATTGAAATGGAATTCAGGTTATTAAAATATATCAAAATAAAGCCTCTGAAGTTCAGAGGCTTTATTTTTTTAATAAATGATTAAAATAGTAAGATGGTTAACAAGACACAGGTTGGCCCATACCACTTGTACCACCGTTTTTGCAGAGCAGCGTTTGTACGCTTGTAGCACCGCTTGATTGAGCACAATCCCATGCGGTTACAGTATTTGAGCCTGTTGCTTGTGTGTTTATAGAACTTTTAATGTTTCCAGTGTTATTAGTAAGTAGATACCTAATACAATTTATAGCACCAGAAGAAGCAGCCTGCATGAGCGGAGTCATGCCTTGCATTGCACCACTTGTTCGCAAACTTACCCAATCAAACTTAGTGTTTGCTTTTATGAATGCTTGAAGATTTGTAACGTTATCTGCCTGTAATATTTTAATGAGTTGTGCGTTTGGTGCTTGCGCTGCTGTTTTTGCAGCCATAGGTGCTGCTACTGATGGTGCAGCTTGTGCTGGTGTTGATGGTGCAGGCTTTGGTGCAACTGGTACTGATATTGGCGCTGTCACTTTTGCTGGAGAGACAGTTATTACAGCTTGAGTCACAGGAGTGAGTGTTATATCAGCGATAACGCCGCCAAGAAAAGTTTGTTTGATAACGCTTAATGCATATGTAGTATCTTTAGAAGGAACTGAACCTGGATTAGCACTTACATAGTTATGAACTGTTGATACAAAATTAGAAGTTATATTAAAATAAGAAGGCTTTCCTGGAAGCGTAATAGGTTGTCCAAAAGTAACTGGTATTTCTGAGAGAGGGCTATATGCGTTATCATAAGTATTCAAAGTAAATTTTAGATTAGGTATAGTAACATTACCTTTTACAACAGTAATAGTAACGGCTGGCATTACTTGTGCTGGTGCCGATGCTGGTGGAACTGCTGCTGTTCCTGGTCGTTGTGATGGTGCAGGCATAGGTGCAGGCATAGCTGCAAGCAATAATCCAAGATATAATTTTTGAAACTTCATAGACATTCTCCCTTTTCTTGTCCGCCATAGCCAATAGGCGACGGCTGGATTACCTGCAAAACAGGCGCGTTAAAAATACTGACATGTTTTCAGTTTGACATAACTGGGGGGGGCGGATCCAGAGTTTGAAGGTTATTTTTAAAATAGTCTGCCCAGATCAGAAAACTAAATACTTTCTGGCTATCATTCAGCTACGTCAGCCAGGCTGAATTTTAGATTATTAAAATATTTATTAGCAGCTGCATTGTTGGTCTTTGCTTACATAATTTTAAAAATCATTGAACTATCTTAGGCCAATATTGGACAATGAAAAAAGTGTTAATACTGTGTCTTTATAAAACGTAGGAGATTTTGATGAATCAATTCAAAACAAATATAATGCTTTGTGCATTACTTACCAGTTTGTTTGCTTGCAATATAACATTGACCATGCATGAGGAAGCAGTCCCTGTAGAAAAAAGCAATGAAATTGAAAAACAAAAATCGACAGAAGAAAAACAACGAGAAGAAATCGATGCAAAAATTCGTGATGAAAAATTATCTTTATCAAATTTTCACAAAAAAATTTGGGAGCGTACACGAGCTGCAGCGCGATCGGTCAGAGACAGCGTAGTTACTGCAGCTAAGGGCGTTCATTTAGCAATAAAAAGTAGTTTTAAATCTGAAGCTCAAAAAGTTGAGCCGACAGTATCAGAACAACCTGTTTCTGCAAGCGAGTTTGTGCCTGTTGAAAGGCCTGAAGAACCATCAACAGAAGCAAGATCTCATAAGGAACTAAAATATATACACGATGCCATGATCAGATTAAAGGCTATAGAGAGTAAGTTTGACGCTGCAAAAACTCCTGAAGAAAAGGCTAAAATCGTAACAGAATTAAATAATTTTGAAAAAAGTCAGGAAAAATCTAAATTCCCTGAAAATGATAAAGCCGAGGAGCTTCTAGGTGAAGAATATTTAAAAATAAGAGCTAAAGTTGGATTTGAAGCAGCACCAGGAGATAAGTATATATCTCCGGCTCAAGAAATAGTTGAGAAACGCCAAAGCATAGCTAAAGACCTAAAATCTATACACGATGCGACGATTAAGCTAAAGGATATAGAGAGTAAATTTGATGCTGCAACAACCCCTCAAGAAAAAGCTAAAATCGTAACAGAATTAAATAATTTTGAAAAAAGTCAGGAAAAATCTAAATTCCCTGAAAATGATAAAGCCGAGAACCTTCTAGGTGAAGAATATTTAAAAATAAGAGCTAAAGTTGGATTTGAAGCGGAACCAGGAGATACATATAGATCTCAGGCTAAAGAAACAGTTGAGAAACTGCAAAGCATAGCTAAAGAACGACAACGCATAGATGACGAGATGATAAAATTAAAAGCTATAGAGAGCAAATTTGATGCTGCAAGAACCCCTCAAGAAAAAGCTGAATTTGCAAAAAAATTAGCTGATTTTGAAAGCAGCCTTATAAGCCTTAAGATTGAAAACCATCTAAATTTTAAAAATGAGGATCTTCTAGTTCAAGAATATGTAAAAATAAACAATAAAGTTAAATTAGCCCAAAGAAATGGTTATTTTACGATTTAAAAAAATAAATATCGATATCAAAACTGATTTGGAAAAAGCCCGAGAACAAGCTCAAAACATTTTGTAAAAAATTGAGGCATGTCACCTGTAAAGCGACATGCCTCTTAAAAATTCTATACTGTTTTCTTTTTAATCTTCATCCTCAACATCAAAATCTGATGGAAGCTCATTGACCAAATCAGCTTCATGTAAATCTTTTTTCTCTTCTGGCTGCGAGGCTTTACGGTCAGATGAAATGATAATTTGGTCATCTACCGTCGGCACATGGGTAAAAAAGAGTGACTCAATGGCTGCAACATCTTTTAAGTTAGACACTGTGTAGTACTCTTTATCAGGGTACGCTTCTTTAAACCATTCAATCAATTGATTTCCAGGCCCGACGCTTACGATAACATCGCACCCTTCAAAACCCTTCATGACTTCAAACCATTGTACACGGTTGTTAATTTTTCTCATCATTGCTGATTCCAGTGCCTCATGACCAGTTACGTACACAGCGTCAACGTTAGTGATGACAGGAACTTGAAGCGGCTTGAATTGAATTTTATGATAATACGGCTTTAATCGCTCAACCACTTCATCCATTAAAGGACTATGAAGCCCATATCCAGCACCAATCACTTTGACTTTTCGAATCACTTCTTCAATACAATATTTCTGAATCTTTGAGATGGTTTTTTCTGTGCCAGCTATATAAAATGCTTTGTCGGTATTTTGCGCAGATACATAGGCAGGCTGAGTTTCAGTTGATTTTTTTTTGCACAATTCTTCTATGGATTCCATATCAAATTCACGGAAAATACGCAGAACGGTATAGTCTTTGTCTTTCATGAACTCATCATAAAATTGGGCATATTTATTTAAAATATACAAAGCGTCAAAAAAGTTAAGAGACCGAGATGCATACGCCGCAGCATATTCACCGGTCCCATATCCTGCTACGAAATCAGGACGTAACCCTTTTTCATGCAAAACTTCGTACAAAGAAACTTCGAAAAGATAAATCGCTAAATATGAATAACGAATTGAAGAGATTTCTTCATCAGATGACGCAAATAAAAGTTTTACAAAATTAATGTCTGCTGTTCCTGCAGCTTGTTCAAAAAATTCCTGGACTATGCGCACTTCGTCGTAGATATCTTTACCCATCCCGACAAACTGCTCACCATATCCAGGAAAAACTACCCCAATACGTTTTGACATACATCCCCCTACATTATTTTAAAATTCTGCTATCACTCCCGATATTCTTTTTTGTACTTCTCGAGATCCAAGCAACACCATCATCTCAAAAATAGATGGTCCAGAAATAGATCCAGTCAAAGCAAAGCGTAACAATTGTGCAATTTCTGACATTTTATAGTTATGCAACTTACAAAATGCTTTCACTTTTTCTGATAGCTGATGCTTTTCAAACTCAAGGTTTACAAACTCTTGTTGCAACAACTGTAAAATAATGACTGCGTCTTTTTCAATCAATTTACGTAAATTTTCCCAATCATAGCTTGCTGGAAGGTTATATGATTTTACAACCTGATCGTACAACTCTTTTAAAGTGCTTGATCGATCCTGGTACAAAGCCACCCAAGCTTGACGCTGCGCGTCTGTTAAATCTGGAGTGTCTTGAGCTATGTTTTTTTCTAAATCTTTTGCAAAAAGCTCAATGATGGCAGCTGGCGTTAGCGTTTTAATGTAAAAGCTGTTAACCCATTTCAATTTTTCAATATCAAATTTTGCACCGCTACGGTTAATACCCTGCAATGAAAAATGCTCGATCATTTCTTGCTGCGTAAAAATTTCAAGGTCACCGTGAGACCAGCCCAATCGAACCAAATAATTACACAAAGCTTGTGGCAAATATCCTTCTTTTTTATATTCAACCACCGATGTAGCACCATCTCGCTTACTTAATTTCTGACCCGATGGTCCTAAAATTAAAGGAATATGTGCGTAACTCGGAGCCTGATATCCAAATGCTTGATACAGCAAAATCTGTTTTGGAGTATTGAAAAGATGCTCTTCACCACGAATAACTTGGGTTATTTGCATTTCGTTATCATCGATAACATTGGCAAAATTATAAGTTACCGTTCCATCTGATCGTAGCAGAACAAAGTCATCCACCTGCTCTGCTGGAATTGAAACTTGTCCTTTAATATCATCTGCAAAGATAAAATTTTCAGACTCGATAACTACTTTAAATCGAACAACGAATGGTTTCGGGCTTGATGGATCACTATCGACTAAAGCGCGACATCTTTTGTCGTACTGATAGGTATCTTGACGCTCTTGGGTCGCTTCACGTTTTTCTTGAAGCTCTACTTCTGTGCAAAAACATTTGTATGCTTTATTTTCTTTGAGCAGTTGATCGGCAAACTGTCGATATAGATCCATGCGAGACGCTTGGTACATCAAAGGTTCATCTGAAATGATACCAGTCCAGGCTAGACTTTCCATCAAAGAATGCTCGAATTCTTTCGTGGATCTGACCACGTCAGTATCTTCAACACGAATAAGAAAAGTTCCGTTATGATGGCGCGCAAACAACCAATTAAAAAGGGCTGTTCGCAGCGAGCCGATGTGCAAATTTCCTGTAGGCGATGGCGCAAATCGCACGCGCACAGGTTTGTTATTTTGTGGATTCATATATTTTTTCGATAATTCTATTTTAGTAATTATTAGGCTACTATTAATTTTTCTTTAGCTTGCTGTACCCATGGAGAGCTCAACAATGCTTTTGCGTCAGCATTATCAACTAAACGCTTAAATGCTTCTTGTGATTTTTCAACATCACCAGCATACAAATAATAAACGCCAAGTTCATACGCAGCTTCCTGGAAAGCAGGATTTGAAATATCTTGTGCAATGACCGTTAAATCTTGCAGCGCTTGTTTTCGATCATTTTCTTGTTTACTGTCAAAGCCCATTTTGATGCGTTTCATTTGAAATAAGCTGCTCATTTCAGAATTTTTTGGCATTTGAGCTAAAGCTTCATCAAGAACTTTAATGGCTTCCTGCAGGTTGCTGGTTTTTTCCAGAATGATTTGAGATTTAAAGATTAAAAAGTATGGAGCAAGATATGAGCTCATATGCTCTTTATGTAGCGCGTTTAATAATGTTTCAGTATCCTGCCATGCTTGCTCAATTTTTTCTTGGTCTTTTGCTGAGTCTAAGCCTTGTGTGATTTGCTGTGAATGCGTAAATGATTCGATAACTTCACTTAAAGCTACAAAAGCACGCTCTTCACGATTTTTTAAGTAGAGAGTGTTTAGAAAATAACCGCCCGCTAAAATAGTTACGATTGCTGTTCCAATTAAAACTTCTTTAACATACTTTGCAGAGTATTGTCCTTGCAATGATGCATAAAAAGATGAAACATTTTTTTGAAATTTTACGTACATGCTCATAATAAAATCCTAGTTTGGATATAAAAAATTAACCTTTTTTGACTATCTCAAAATTACCACAGACACGAAAAATTTCAATAAAAACAACCCGAATTCAAATATAGATGCGGCAATCAAGACGTTAACCAGGCAGCCATAAATGGCTTTCAGTAAAAATAGGCACTCTTTTAAGTGCCTATTTTTATTATAAATCGCTAGGATTTAATTACTCTTTTTCGCTTGGAGCTTGCTCTGTATTTTTAGCTTTACGAGCTTCTTGCGTTTGACGTTTTTGATTTCTCAAAACAAGTCTGTCAGCTTTTGTCGTTATAACTTTAACACCTTTGTAAAATCCACTTTCCAAACATACGATGTGAGGCATTACAGGAACGCCACTGTTTGGGCAATGTGTGAAAGTTTGAACTTCTAGGCCTTTGTTAGCAGAACGTTGATTGCGACGAGCCTTCGACGTTTTTCGTTTGGGACATGGCATGTTGTATTCCTGATTTTTTAAGACGTTTAAATTTTAAAGATTCCAATGAAATTGCTTCAATATCATAGGAACAATATACAAAAATACGAGCCAAAAAGCAAAAGTTTCTGCGTAGCTGATGGCTTTAGTCGAAAGTTGACCGATTTCGGCATTGTTAAAAGTACGATTTTTTCGTGAATCAAGGCCTAATAATGTAGGTACCCAGCGCTACAACGTCCAATTCGTGGAAGCTTTTCCGTTGTCCATTCTTTCAGGCCACCATCAAATACCCGAACCCGGGTAAACCCGAGCTTGTAAAGCATCTCAAAAGCATACCGACTTAAAGGACAATGCAAACTGGCACAATGAAGTACAATGTTAGCATCCTTGCGCCAATCTTGAGATTTTTTGGTTAATTTATGAAGAGGAACATTTATTGATCCAGGAATATGGCAATCTGAGCAAATCGACGGGGACAAAACATTGATGACGAGCAGATTTGGGTTTCTGTAGGATTTTCGCCTAATGCTTACGTCACCGTCTTGCATCTCATTTTTAAGATCCTGAGCAGAAATCAGTGGCATTTCGACAAGGTCTGCAGCAAGACTTTTATGCAAACAAACAGTTAGGAAAACCAAGCTAAACATTTTTGAAATTTTCATCTTACTCCCCAAATCAAAAATCGTATATTTCAAAAAAACCGTACCAAAAATGCGGTCATAATTTCAAGAATTTATTCTACTTCGCCAAAAAAGCCCATGGCTTTTAAGTCTGAGCAAGCAACGGCAAGTAGAACGTTACGAAGTAAATGATCTTACGAAGTAAATGAACAAAGTGAATACGCAGTAAGAGAACTACGTAGTAAGGTAGCTACGAAGAATTACGCGCGCTATTTCACGGCTTTTAAGCCGTGGCGCGCTTCATCAAACCCGTTTCCATAACCCAATGGTATCCTGACAAATTTTACCATCAAGGCTCAGGCTAAACAGTTTTGATTGTAAAACATCAAGACTTACCCCAACCTTTGAAAGCAACAACTCCGCAGTTACCGGCGTGACGGTGTAATGCAAGATAGATAGCTCAACATCATCAAAGTTAGAGAGGTCGGAGGAAGCAGATGAGTTTTTATTGCTGGATCCTCGCTTGCGCAAGGATGAGGATGTATCGTCACTTTTCTCAGCTGGCTGTTTCTTGTTTTCAGAGTCAGCCAAAATCTTCATTTGAACTTGAGCAACTTTTCCAGGATACGACAGTTCTTCTAAAATATCTTGGGTACACGTTACCAATTTGGCGCCTTGTTGGATTAAATCATGACACCCAGCACTCAGCGGATCAAAGATTGATCCAGGCACTGCAAATACTTCACGCCCTTGCTCTAAGGCAAACTGCGCAGTGATTAAAGCTCCACTTTTACTTGCAGCCTGAAGCACTAAGCAACCTTTGGACAGTCCAGATATTATTCGATTACGAATGGGAAAGTTGTAAGGAAACGAAGCCATATTCATCGGAAAACAACTGACAATCAAACCACCATCGTACACAACATTTTCAAACAAGGTTCTATTTTGGGGAGGATACACATGACAGAGTCCAGAACCAACCACCACAATCGTTTTGCTTTTATGATCAAGCGCTATTTGATGCGCGTAGGTATCAGCACCAGCAGCTCCACCACTGACAACGACCCAATCATCTTCAATCATTGGCACCACCAGCATCATTAAAGCATCCTGCACGTATCTATGAGCTTTGCGCGCGCCCACGCAAGCGATCGTTTTTTCATTTTCAAAAAGACGTATGTCGCCTTGGCAATATAAAACCAAAGGAGAGACGTCAATCTGTTTTAAGAGAGCTGGGTACTCAGGACAGTGCATGGTAAGGACGGAAACGTTATGTTGCTGTACAAGTTCTAATTCTTTGTGCAAACGTGCCATATCTTTAAGCCCAGCGACAAGCAACGGTGTTTTGTCTTGGGGAAAGCCAAGGTCTATAAAATCTTGAGCCGAGTATGTATAAATCTCTGGCAGCTTTTCTAAAGTTATTTTTTCAATCAACTGCTGCACAAATTTTGGATACAGATTTTCGATAAGTGATAGATGTAAAATGGGATGCTGCGTACTCATAATTATTCTTTTTCCGAGGTGCTAAAACGAAAAAGGTAGCAAGTTTTTACACCTGCTACCTTTTTTATATATATTTAAAATCAATTATTCTTTGTCAGATTCCTGATCAATCTCTACGCTGCCTGACTCTTCAGTTGGCATACCGGTAAAGGCAACGACAGATGAAAGCTCTTGCGAATCGTCAAGACGGATTAATCGAACACCTTGAGCTTGGCGGCCCATAGTGCGAACTTCTTTTGGAGAAATTCTGATAATTTTTCCAGCTTTATCAATCAACAAGATTTCAGAATCATCGCTCACGTGTACCAAGCCGATCACATCACCGTTACGAGTGCCAGTTGGAATAGTTCTAACACCAACTCCACCACGATGCGCTACACGGAAATCTTCAATCTTAGTTCGTTTACCATAGCCACGGGCTGTTGCAAACAAGATATCGCGATCATCGCTAATAACTTCCATACCAACAACTGCATCATCTTTGCGTATGCGAATACCGCGTACACCTGCAGCCTGACGTCCCATGCTACGCACTTCTGATGCTTTAAAGCGAATACCTTGACCTAGTTTAGTTGCGATCACAATTGAATTATCTTCGCTACACACTGCACAGAATACAAGCTCGTCACCTTCGTTCAAGGTTAATGCTCTAATTCCGGTACAACGAATTTTAGTGAAATGATCACCGAGTGTACGCTTAACGCTTCCATCACGAGTTACCATCACGACATATTTATCTGCAATGTCACCAGAATCAAGTAATTTGACAACGTATTCACCTTCTTGAAGAGGCAATAGATTTACCAACGCACGACCTTTGGATATTCGTGAACCTTCTGGTATTTCATACACCTTCATGCAATACACACGTCCAAAATTACTAAAGAAGAGCAAGTCGCCATGAGTTGTCGTTACAAACAAATCTTGTACGATATCATCGAAATCATCGAGTGATGCCATACCCATTTTGCCTTTTCCACCACGATGCTGAACTTCGTATGTTTTAAGTGTAACGCGCTTGATGTAACCTTTACGAGTTAAGGTAACAACCACATCTTCTTCTGGAACTAAATCAAGATCAGAAAGTAAATCGATCGGACCTTCTATTCTGGTTCGACGCTTATCACCATATTGCTCTTTAAGCTCAACAAGTTCTCTAGCTATTTCTTTATCAAGAACTGCTATGTCTTGTAAAAGGATTTGCAACTGAGCAATGAGAGTTTTTAATTCTTTTGTTTCTTCATGTAATTTTTCTTGCTCAAGACCCGTCAAACGCTGAAGTCTCATTTCTAAAATTGCTTTAGCTTGTTCTAAAGACAACATGTAAACATCATTTAATTTTTCAATTGCTTCTTGTGCTGATTTTGAAAGTTTTAAAAGTTCAATAACTTTATCAATGTTATCAAGCGCAATTAAAAGCCCTACCAGGATGTGTTCACGTGCTTGAGCTTTTTTCAAATCATACTCAGTACGTCTCATGATAATCGTACGACGATGAACTAAGAATTCATCGATGATACGACGTAAAGAGAATACAATCGGTTTGTTATCAAGAAGTGCCAACATCAAGAAAGATACTGTTGTTTGAAGCGATGTATGTTTATACAGCTGATTTAATGTAACGCTTGGAATATCGCCCTTTTTGAGCTCAATGACCAAACGCATACCTTTTTTGTCAGACTCATCACGAATGTTTGAAATACCTTCGATGATTTTATCTTTGACTAGATCAGCGATCTTAATGATTAATTCAGACTTATTAACTTGATACGGTAATTCGGTAATGACAAGCTGTGTACCTTTTTTACCTTCTTCTTCTGCAACTACACCGCGAAGCACCAAGCTGCCACGGCCAGTTTGATATGCTTTTACAATTCCTGCGCGACCACAAATGATACCGCCTGTTGGAAAATCTGGAGCAGGAATCAAACGAAATAATTCGTCATCAGTTAAATTTTTATTTTTTAAAATTGCCAGGCAACCATCAATTACCTCACTAAGGTTATGAGGAGGAATCGATGTAGCCATACCAACTGCAATACCTGCAGTACCATTGACTAAAAGGTTTGGGAATTTTGTTGGAAGTAAGATCGGTTCAATGGTTGATTCGTCAAAGTTTGGAACGAAATCAACTGTTTCTTTTGAAATGTCGGCAAGAAGCTCAGAACAAATTTTTTCCATTTTTACTTCGGTATAACGCATTGCCGCTGCATTATCACCATCAACAGAACCCCAGTTCCCTTGACCATCTAAAAGTGGATATCTTTTTGAAAAATCTTGAACCATACCAACCATGGTGTTGTACACCGCTTGGTCACCGTGTGGATGGAAACGTCCGAGCACTTCACCCACAACGCGCACTGACTTGTGATACGATTTATTGTGGACGAAACCTAGGCTGTGCATCGTGTAGACTACGCGACGGTGAACGGGTTTTAAACCATCACGAACATCGGGAATTGCCCTTGATACCACAACAGACATTGCATAATCAAGAAACGATGATTTTAACTCATCTTCAATTAAAATCGGGGAAGTTTCAGGCTTTTTATTTTCTTGATTCGTATCAGAACTCATTGCAATCCTCTTTGAAAACATTCAATTTTGTTTAATCTACTATGGGTAGTATTTTCTTGTCAATAACATAAAGATCTATACCTAGAAGGATACTACAAGCAGACAAAAACCACAAGGACAGACGAAGCTATCAGCTATATAGTTTTGAACAAAAAATAACCCGAACTCATAAAGTCCGGGTCATCATTAAAGGGCTTTTTAATGCTGGGTCCCCGTATCAAGTACGAGGACGTCGAGTACGACGCTTTTAAAATTTATCTTAAGCGTTTCTTCTCACCAACCACTTATCAACCGCTCCAGCTGGCATACTCAATGTGTTAAGCCACCAAGCTTGTTCAACTTTATCGCGCAATACGTCTTTTTTCATAGATTTTAAATACTCCGCTAAATCCTGGTTATTTACAAACTTCGTTAAAACCTGGTTATTTACAAAAGGCGTACCATCTGTAACATTATCCAAAACTTGGCTCATCTTTGTAAATTCATTATCCATCTCTAACTTGTCCGCATCTCGCATACGAATATCATTTTTACTCATGTACACATACTTTAACGCATTCCATTTTCTATCAAACATTCCTTCTCTGGCAAAAATATATTGACCAAGAGCCATTCGAAACTCTTCATTTAATTCTCCACGGTGAAGCTTGGAAATCCATGTGTCATATGCACTCAACACATTAGGAATTATTTTATCATTAGGCGTCTGTTCAAATATAGCTTCAATTTCGTTAAAGCCTTTTTTTGCTTCTTGTTTTTGTTTTTGAAGCTCATTAGACAACCAAGCAGCCATTGCTTGCTCTTTTGCTAATTTTTCTTCCATCATCGCAACCTTAGCTTGCTCTTTTGTTAACTTTTCATCCCTTATTTGATCGTTGTAATAATGATAAGCCTCAACGCCACCAAGAACTACAGGAGCTATAAACGCTCGTTTGTTAAATTTCGGCATGGTGAAACGCGATGAACTATCTTGTCCCCAGAGCATAGCAGACAAGCCAGAATAACCTGGGGCATCTGTCGTAGCAGCTTCAGATGACAGCAGCAAAGGTGTTGCTGTTGCAGTTGTATTCATGGCAGAAGCTGATCTCATCCATGGCAAATGAACGCTAGAGAGTGCCGCACTGCCAGCTGCTGCTGGAGCGCCAGCACTTCTTCTAATCATCCCAAACGCTTGAACACTACACAGCGCCCAAGCTACTAAAACTATTTTTCTATTCATAAAGTCCCCTATTAAATAAATTACCATTTCCCCTATGAAGATAACGTATCAAAAGCGCCTGCAGCAAAGCAATAGTTTGTCCAAACTTTATGTTTATCTTGAAGCTGCTTTGACCAAGCTATTCTTCTTATCATCTCCAGAAAGCCTCCAGAACACGACCCCTTGAAGTAGTTTTTGCTTCCCGTAGTCAACCTTAGCCTTCACAGAACGCTCATCGTCGTAACTCACAAAAATGCCATCATCAGGGCAATAGACATACGGAACGTGAGACTTTTTATGCCACTTGGTGTTGCACGCTGGATTGTCGATGTATAAATCCTTAATTTTTTCATAGCGCAAAGGACCGGTTTTTTCAGTCCGCTCAAAAAGTGATCCTATTTTTTCTTGAGTTTTATCAAACACATGACCGTACAAAGGAATTCCAAGCACTAACCTTTCTGGAGACACTCCTGAATCGATTAAAGCATTTATTGATCCATCAATGCTGTAGCGTGACCATTGGTTACAAATCGGAGCGTTAAGACTTACGCTTGGCGCACTTGCTCCACCAAAGTCATATGCCATCACATTAAACCAATCGACATGCTGAGCAATAAGTCCCAACTTTAAATCTTCAATAATGTTTGGATGCACTTGAACAGCGCAGGTAAATATCGATTTTTTACCTAGACGCTTAGACCTCTTATTTAATTCTTTTTTAAACAACGCAACCATGTCATGATACGCCACAACCATGTCACTTGAAACCTTGCTTCCTGGCCACTCCCAGTCTAAATCAATACCATCAAATAGTTCTGAATAGACAAAAGAATGCTGCTTTTGCAGTCCATCACCAGAATGATTAAAATTGTATTCATACTCATCAAGCAGCTTTACGGCAGATTTCACAAACTGCTTGGTCATGCCGCCCCTAGAAATTTCAGGTAAATATTTACTATGAGATCCGCCTCCAACAGACAAAAGAATCTTTAAATGTGGATGTTTTTGTTTAAGTTGTAGCAGCTCACCAAAGTGTCCGCCAACTTTTTTTCGATGCTCAAAATTAGCCCCAACGTCTGCCCAAGGGTCAAGCAGCTCGCATAGCCCTGTGCTTGGGTTTGGTTTTGCAAATGCATACAATATGTGAGTCAGCGTTTTTGCAATCGGTTCAATATCAGAAACTTTATACTGACCATACTTATCCCAACTGGCAAAGTATGCAGCAACGATCTTTCCTGGTTTAACGTTAGAGTACTGAACAGGAACTGGCGTTGGACACGCTGCGTGAGTAAAACAAACAACATGCGTTAAGAAAAGAACAAACATTAAAAAACTGGTCGCAACAATTGAAAACCTCATAAAACCCCCCATTTTTAGACTTACCTAAGGATCCACGAACATGCATCCCAGGCAACTTGTATCAATAGTAACAATTGCCAAATCAAAAATTCAAGAGTATTAAGCAATTATCGCTATATTAATTCAGGCAGAATTGTCGCGAGATGACAAAAGCAAATAATTTGACGAGTGGCGGTTGGTTGTTTAGATCGTAAAATAGATAATATAAAAACTTGATCCATTCCTTATTTACAAAACCAAAGTAATGCCAACTTAAAGAACTTTAAACTATTGATTTTCTAAAGTTTAAAGCGATATCCTTACAATATCTTACATAATTCTAAAGGGGAAACTTATATGTTTTGTAACAAATTCTGTATAAAAATGCTGGGACTTAGTATTTTAAGTCTTTTTTCTGGCGTTGCCATGCCTATGGCTCCCAGAATTCCGACACCGCAATATATTCCAACTGCAGCGCAATTAGGCCTGGTACAGCAAGCAACTGCAACAGTGACGCCAGAACTGCCTCGAGTAAAGATTAGCACGGAAACTATGCGCCGTGCTCAAGAAGAACTTATGAAATCAGAACAACAACCAGCGCAACAGCAGAAATGGACAACGCAAAAGATGAGCGCTACATATGCGCCACTCCTCATGTCACAACAATCAGTGCAACAGCAGTTATTGACTGCAGAAAATATAAGACAGGCAAATGATTATTCGCACATGCTTCAGCCAGAAAAAAAATCTTCTCAAAAACGAGATCTAAGTCAAAGATTTACTGGCACTGGTTCTTCATCAGGCATGTTTAGAACAACTGCGCCACGACTGATGTCACGAAAAGAGGCGCATAGAGTACTGGGCATCACAGAGCAAGCAAGTCCTGCAGATACAAAAGCTGCATATCGTAAATTAGCAAAAAAATATCATCCTGATGTTGCGGGTACGACAAGCACTGCAAAGATGCAAGAACTACAGAATGCTTATGAAATAGCAAGTAATAAACAACAAGCAACTGTTGAGTCACAGACATCTTCGTCTTCAAGAGCTTCTTATTCTTCAGACTCACAGAGATCTTATCAAGATGATCATAATTATAGTGCTTCTGAGAAATGGAGAGAGTATGAGAAGGCTATGAAACAACAAAAAAAACAAGATCGGATGGAAAGAAAAAGAAGAGAAAGAGAAGAGAGGAGCAGAGAAACTCTTGAGGAGAAAAAAGCAAGAGAACGGAAAGAGCAACAAGCTAGAGAGGGAGAATCTGAAAAGGATAAACAGTCACGTGAATATTGGGAGGCTTATTACAGAAGAGAAGATGACATTCCTTATGGAGATAAACTAAATGCACTGATGCGCCATACCGACCTTGTTATTTCTCATATAGCAGACATTAAGATGATATTTCAAAAGATGAAACAAGAAAATGCTTCATTAGCACAAGAAGATTTGGATGACTTACTTAACTATTTCATACAAGCCAATTTTACTCCTTCTCCGATAAATACTTCTGCTAATCCTTATGAAATCGTTTATTTTTTATTAAAAGAAGGTGCACGCTTAAAACCTAAGTCTTATAAAGAAGTAGAACATTTGTTAAATTATATAAGTGCGGGTGACAGGACAGAACCAATCTATACGAAAAAAGTTTTTAATTACTTAAGTAAGAATTCTAGTGAGTTAAAAAATATTTGGAAAAATAGTGACCCAAGTCACATAGCACTTTTACTCAAATATAATGGTATTACAGATGATTTAACTCCTGATGAAATAAAATTTTTACTTCTTACATTTAAAACAAAACTTAATGAGGCCATCGAAAGTATAAGATATGCCAAAGCGGATACGCGTAGATCAGAAAGGGATCGAGAATATTATCTAAAATTATATGGCAGGGAAAAAGATACGTATGAAACAGCAATTAAAGTTTTAGAGAAGTGGCAGACAGAACATAACTCGAAACATGAACCGCAGACAGAACATGACTCGAAAAATGAACCGACGACAGAACATTACTTGAAAGCTGCTTTACGGCGATCGTATGAAAGCATATTTGGTAAATAAATAGCATCACTGAAAACCTTACAGCTAGCAACATCTTTTATGCAAACCTACTGATTGTTATCATTGTAATAAAACAAGAATTCCCCAGACTTTTGATCCAGGGAATTCTTTTTTTAAACATGACTCTAGCTAATGTTATTTTTTGACAAAATTCTGGTAGCCAAAACTTAAACCATTCCTTATTTACAAAACCAAAGTAATGCCTTACAATACCTACATGAAAAAAATAAATTTGCAGCAATTCACCCCTGACAAAATCAGGAACTTTTCAATCATTGCCCACATTGATCACGGTAAATCGACTTTAGCAGATCGACTGCTCGAAATTACCGGTACCCTTTCAACACGCACAGGGCTCAATGTGCAATTTTTAGATAAGCTGCAAGTTGAAAAAGAACGCGGCATCACGGTTAAAGCACAAACCGCCTCAATGTTTTATGACTACAAGGGCGAAACCTATCTTTTAAATTTAATCGACACACCAGGACACGTAGATTTCAGCTATGAAGTCTCAAGGTCACTGTACGCATGCCAAGGGGCGCTGCTCCTGGTTGACGCTGCTCAAGGTGTTCAAGCTCAAACTATGGCTAACTTCTATTTAGCATTCGAACAAGATTTAAAGATTATCCCACTTTTAAACAAAATAGATTTGCCCAATGCAAACGTCCCAAAAATAGCTAACGAGCTGTACAGCTTGTTTGATTTTATGCCAGAAGAAATTATTGCATGCTCAGCAAAAGCAGGCATAGGCATGAATGAAATTTTGGAAGCTATTGTTACACGCATGCCAGCTCCACAGTCAGATCGTGACTTACCTCTCAAAGCACTTCTTTTCGATTCATGGTATGACGAATATCGTGGCGTCATTTGCCTTGTAGCAATCAAAGACGGTATGCTCAAAAAAGGTGATCACATTTATCTTCATCAAAGTAATTGTAAACATGAAATTTTAGAACTTGGGTTAATGTACCCAGAACAACTTCCAATGGATGCTTTGTATGCCGGCCAAGTGGGCTACATCATCACTGGAATGAAAACAATTAAAGAAGCGCGCGTTGGAGATACTGTTTCTATCAGCAAAACCAGCGTTACACCATTTCCAGGGTTTAAACCTGCAAAATCTATGGTGTTTGCCGGAATTTTCCCTGTTGAAAGCACAGAATTTGAACTTCTAGCAGAAGCAATTGAAAAACTAACCCTCAATGACGCAAGCGTAAACGTTGAGAAAAAAACAAGTACAGCACTTGGCCTAGGCTTCCGTTGTGGATTTTTAGGACTGCTGCACATGGATGTTTTCAAACAACGTCTTGAGCAAGAATATGATTTAAGCATTATTGCTACATCACCAAGCGTTATGTATTACATTGATTTAAATCATGACCAAGGCAGAATTTCAATTGAAAACCCTGCCGACTTTCCAGATCCAAGCAGAATTCAACAAATCTTAGAACCAATGCTCTCAAGCACCATCATCGTACCAAAACAGTACTTAGGAAACGTCTTAGCTTTATGCCAAGAGAAACGTGGCATTCAAAAAGATATGTCTTTCCTGGATGAAGATCGTGCTGTTTTAAGCTACATGCTACCACTCAACGAAGTCGCAACTGATTTTTATGACACGCTTAAATCGATCAGCTCTGGATATGCAAGTTTTGATTATGAGCCTGCAGGATACGAAGTATCTGATTTAATCAAAATGGATATTTTACTCAATGGAGACCCTATCGATGCGCTATCAGTGATGGTACATCGTAGCAAAGCAGAAAAAATTGGCCGTGAACTAGTAGAAAAACTTTCAAAAGTTATCCCGCGTCAAATGTTTGAAGTCATTATTCAAGCTGCTATTGGTGCAAAAATTCTAGCACGTGAACGCATTTCTGCTCTACGTAAAAACGTTACAGCAAAATGTTACGGTGGTGACGTTTCTCGAAAACGAAAACTTCTTGAAAAACAAAAAGAAGGTAAAAAACGTATGAAACAAGTTGGTACCGTCTCTGTTCCAGCAGAAGCTTTCTTAACAATCTTGAAAAAATAGATTTATCTCTACCTAGTTTGCGCAACCAAAAAGACAGCTAGAGCTGTATAAAAAAGCACAATGACATCATAATCAGTAATCAAAACTCCATCAAAGTGAGTGATGATATCACTGATGTTTGCAATCAAATCAAGCATCTGCCTTCGTTCATGCAGCTGGTCTGAAGTGGCAAGAAATTTTTTAATATACCTAGCGTCAGGCTCAAACCCACGCAGATTGGTTACATCAAAGGCCTCTTTTACTTTTTTGAGTAACTGCCCAGCATCAAATCCAGCCGAAACAGTTCCACTCTGTAGCGTTACCATATCAGCCAAGCATTGTTTCTTGAGCTCTATTATTTTTTGAATTTTTGATAAGTCATCACGAGTTAAAAACTCTTTTTGTTGCAATACTCTGCTCAGCTCGATGCATAATTGCACAATATCACGAACTTTTTGATTTTGATCGCTTGGAGGTATTTTGGAATGTATCAAAGTCAAATCTGGAATGATTTGCTTGAGAAACTTTTGAGAAGGTACTGAAATTCTGACTGGTTTTACTGTAAGTGCATGCTGAAAAGTGCCACTGCCAGCCTGCAACGCTAAAAAGAAGCCACAAACTATTCCAAAGAGTAAGTAAAATCGTTTATATATCATATTCATATTCCGTCCCCTCAATTTCTGATATGCTTAGGATACTCAAATTTGAATCGCGCTTTCAATAGTTACCCAAAAATAGTTCTCAAAAAAACATTTTGGTTGATTTTTTCAAGGCGCACAGTAAATTCAAAAAAAATAAGGAAGCCTTAATTATGAAAAATGTCTCAGATACACTCGATACCCATAGTCCACAGATCGATACCACCGATAATCCGGTTTTTTCAGGAAATATTTATATTTTCGCAGCGTTCGATATTGGATTTGAAACAGATTTCAAAGCAATAAAACAGTGCAAAGATATACACACCGAACACGTACATGTATCAAAGTTTTTCAAACATTATCACCTTCCTTTAGAAATTGAACTGCCGCACCCTCATGAAAACTCACATTGCATCAGTAGCAAAATTCATCAATTCGGAGCAGTTTCACTCACCTATAAAATTCCAGTAACAGAAACTTTGCAAGATTTACGAACGACACTGGTTAAACTTGATGAAAAATATCAAAGACAAAGTGTAAACGATGCTTACTCAATTTATAAAAAAATAAAACCATTTATTGTTAAACCAAACTTCTTTCAGCTCAAATCGACCTATACCGTTATACAAATCAACATCAATAAAAATATAACTGGTGGCGAATTAAAAGAACAATACGGTCACGACATTGCGTCACTTCTTCGTTTTGAAACTGAATCTCTTTCAGACTTTCAAAAAGAAGCAATCATCGATTCCTCAGTTGGCTACTTTAAAAAAGATCTCATCATTATCGATACTCAGGCTTCATTTGTGTACGATCCTCAGTACAAAGAACTTTTAGATTTCTTTGAGCTCGGAAACATTCAACAGCTTGAACTTCATTATTTCGATAAACTTTTAGATAAACAATTGGCAACATTGTACGAACGCAAAGTTCAAAACTTACCATTGCTTTCATACATGCCGTTTATTGGGTCACGTTATTTTGATCCGATTGGTGATTTAAATAAATTAAAAGTAGATATTTCTGTGATCACAGAACGTCTTGAAAGTAGTATCAAACTTGCTGGTGAAGCATACTTCTCAGAAATTTATAATTTGATTATTAAACAACTTGATTTGCGAAGCTGGCAAAAATCTATCGATAAAAAATTAAATATTATCAAAGAAATTCGCTACGTGTATCAAAATAAAGTTGATGCAAACCGAGAAGATTTGATTTCTATTTTGATTGTTACGTTAATTATGATTGAAGTGTTTCTTGCGATGGTAAAATAATTTTAATCACTACTCGATGAAGCAAAAATTCTACCGACAACGGCATTATGAGACAAGACAACTTCTCCTGCAACAGGATTTTGCAGCGCTGATATTAGCTCTGGTACATTTGATATAGTATCATGTAATTGTTCATTTCGTTGCTCCAAAGTCCATTTATATTTTTCAATTCGCTTAGTATGTGCAGCATGGATGCGGATCATATTAAGCACAGAACAGAAACTATTAAAGAGAGCAAAAGCATCATCATGAGAAACCATAGGACATGTATCTGATGTTAGACCTGATATGAGTGAGTCGGTTAAAATAAATATCTGCAAAGTTCCAATTACTACAGCACCACTAGCACTTTGAAGCACAGACCCCCAGGAATCGGTTGATTTAATTTCATTTTTAAGCTCACTTAGTGTTGCCACTGTAGAAACAATGGTAGATCCAACATGAACTCCCTTTAAAAAATCTTGAGAACATGCAACCATTTGACTCATGGATATAAAAATCAAAATCGATATCAGTATTTTTTTATTCATAGCTCTCCTCGTTTTTTTCAATAGTCTCGTAGAGAATACATCAAATACTGAAGAGAAACAAACTATGAATAATTGTTTTTTTATACAGCTACAGAAACTTTAGCAGGACGCAATACACGATCTTTCATCATGAAACCTTTTGAAAGTAGTTCAACAATATCGCCTGATTGGTGTTTGTCAGATTGAACTTGCATTACGGCTTCATGAAATTCTGGATCAAATGTTTCAGTGATTTTCATTACTGTCACACTATGTTTTTGCAGTAATTTCATTAACGCTTGATATGACATTTCAATTCCAGCAGAATCGTTTCCACTCTTTTGTTTCAAGGCCATTTCAAACGTATCAACAAATGAAAGCAATTCGACCAGGATCGATTCTTTTGCTACTTCTGCCCAGCGTGCTTGATCACGTTCTGTTCTTCGTTTGAAATTTTCAAACTCAGCAGAAATTCTTTTACATTGATCTTTCCAGATTGAAAGTTCAGCAATGCACATTGATATTTCATCTTTGGGAGATTGAAGATTTTGATCTGTTTGCTCGTGACCATTGTTTTGATCATCTTGCTCATGCAGATCGTTATCTAGATCGTGATCGCAACATTTTTGATTCTTTTTTTCTGATTCCATAAAAAGACCTTTTCTTGATACTAAGATTATGTAACACTAAACAATGTAACAAAAAAAAGGCCAAAGAAAAAGACTTTTGCGTTAACATAAAAACTATGCGTAACAAGTAAAAAACATCTAGAGTAAAAATAAAAATATATAAATTAAAGTATAAAATTTAAATAGTATGAAATTAAAATCATTTTTTTTTATTCTTGTAATGCTTGCCATTGCTTGCCCGCAAACTGCGTATGGAATGTATACAAATTTTGGCACACCGTTAACATTCTTTCCAACTCCTCGATATGCAACCAAAGATCTTAAATCAGTTGGAGCTGTTGCTTCATTTTATACCTCAGAAAATTCATACAACGATATGGGCCAAGAAGTTGGCCTTCTTGCATATCAAGGCACAGAAACACTACTTAAACGAATTGTCGATCGATCACTTCCATTCAATGACTCTCAATCGGTAGGAAAAGCTTTAATCTCAGGATCGCTGACGCTTAACAGCTATGCTTTTTGGTATGTTCAAAATATTGGAGAGCATTTTTATTTTACGATAGTATCAGCACTATCCTACATACGTTTAAAAAACTTGCTCATCACTCCAGTAAAAAATAATTGCTTGCGTTTATCAGAAACAGAAATTGATGCGGATACGCAGCTTAAAAATTATCTTGCCGCGCTTGATAAAATAATTTCTGCTAAATCCTCATGTTCAATATTTAATGACGCAACTATCGGACCTAACTATTTCACCATAGGCTATGCACAAAACTTTCAAAATTTTACCCATATCGATTTTATTGATTTTTCTATTCAAGCAGGTTTTGTCCTGCCTGAAGAAAATATAGAGCCGCAAACAACTGCTTTGTTTGATATCTCGACAAATGATATTAGAGCTATAAGGCTACCGATGCAGGCAAGTGCTACCGTCGGTTTGTATGATTGGCTTAATATAGGAGTAACAGGAACTCTTATGCCATACGCTTCAACAATTCAAAAAATCTCCATGCCTACCACCAGAGATAACAATCTTGTCTTTCTACCAGAACAAGGATTATGCACTATACAACACAGACCATTCGTATTCGCTGGTGGTTATATTGAAGCAGAACATTTTATTCCAAAAGTTTCACTGCTTGCCGGATTTTCTTACAGCAAACAATTTAAAACAACCTATCAATCTTGGGATACCAAAAAATTCCCTAATGATATTATAAATGCTTTTCCTGTCCACAGGCCATGGGAGATGGCATGGTTGACATTTTCGGCAGAATTTGACGGCTCCACTGATAATAGAAATAACATACCGCAGTTTAGATTCATTTATATTCTTCCGGTTTACGGCAAATCTACTTTTAAAACATCAGCAATATCAGGACAAATTAACTTCAACTTTGGATATAGCTTTTAAATAAATTAATTCATTATGGCACAAACTTATGTGCTACTCTACCATTTTACTACGCAGCTGCCCAACCAATTCAATGTTTTCTCGTAAAACCGATTCATCTTCATCCGACAAATTTACTGATCTTTCAAGCTCATGAATCATCATGTCAATTCGATCAATCATTTTTTGTAAATATTCACGATCTCCGCCATAGACCCTGTCTCTATTAGATTTGCCAATCATGCTATCGTACGCATCACTGAGCCTGACCAGCTCAGAAGAAAGATCAGATAATATTGCTCCTAGACCTTCATTTGTGCCAGAAGCACCTTGAAGTATTGCCTCAACGGTTATCAAACCTTCGTGCATCCGCTCTGTCAGTGACTGAGGGGCTCGAAAATCGACTGTCGGATCAAGCGAGCGATAATGATTGCCCTGCATGTGCGAAAATACCCTGCCAGCATACATAACGCTCGCAAAAATAATTAAATATAGCACTTCTTGCTTGTTCATAAAAACCTCCATTTTTATCCTAATAAACCTCTATTTAAAAGTCTTTTTTAGTGTAACTGTTTGGAGTTAGCAAAGTCAATTGTTTGAAAAAGGCTTTTGCAGTAAGGTTAAATAAGCCTGATTGGCAATAACAAACAAAAAAACAGCCCCGGATTTCTCCAAGGCTGTTTTTTTGAATTTTGATAAAGAATTTTTATTGCTGGATCCCCGGCCTGTCGGTCGTAGCTTCTATATCCCTCGATACATTCTGCTAAAGCAGAACACTCGGGACGAACGACAACAAACGAATATTACAGCGTAGACTGGATCGAGTCCGAGGACGACGAGGTGAAATTTCTTAAAGTCTAAATTCCTTAGAAAGGAAGTTCATCTTCAAATGGTGGCTCATCTTTAAATTGAGCAAGTCCGCCAACGTCTTTTTTAAATTCAGTTGCTGCTGCAGCCTTTTTTGCTGCTTGTTTTTTAGCAACTGCTTGTTCTATTTTAGCAAATTCTTCAGTGTCTTGTGATTCGTATTTTGGATTGCTCATTGAAGAGCCTGAACCAAAATCTTGATCGCCAGCTTGTGCTCCAGCGCTGTCATGTCCATCAGGAGAAGAACCTGATAAGAAAACAACTCTATCAGCAGAAATGCTGTGTTTGCTTCTTGTTGCACCTTGAGCATCTTGCCATGTGTCAAATTTTAAACGGCCTTCAATAAGAACCGGACGACCTTTTGCAAGGTATTGACGACAGCTTTCAGCTTGAGCGCCCCAGACATCAATGTCAACGTAGCAAACTTCTTGCTGAGTTGCTCCAGTCTGTCTGTTTTTAAACTGACGGTTTGTAGCAATGCCCAAACGGCATACTGAAACGCCTGATGAAATTTGCTTCAATTCTGGATCTCTTGTTAAATTTCCTACCAAAATAATTCGGTTATATCCCGCCATGAAAGCATTCCTTGTTTTACAAAATATATTTTAGATTATTTTAATACCATACGTTTTTTAAAAATTCTGTACAGACGTTCTCAAAAAGTTATTGCTTTTTCACCTTCAAATTCTTTAAGTTGTAACAAAGTTCAAAATGAAAAAGGAGGTTTCCCATGTCTCATGAAAAATCTTATAGCTCACCTGCAAGCATTATCTCAGCTCAAGAACTCAGACTAAAAATCGATCAAGTTCCTGAATTAATTATCATCAACGTGCTTGATCAGGAAACATATGTTGATTGCCATATTACCGGTTCAATCAATATTGCTTATGACAACCTTGTCGAAATCACTTCAAGCTGGGATAAAAGTAAAGAAGTTGTCGTTTATTGCGCTCAGCTGTCATGTCCTATGAGCCGTGAGGCTAGTGTGCTCCTGGCTGATCTTGGCTTCACTCATATTTATGAATATAGTGGTGGTATTAAAGATTGGTATAAAAAAGGATTTGATACGACTGGTGCTTGTACTCAAAAATATTTGCATGAATAAAGTGGTTTATGTTTTTTAAGATAATTTTTTTAATTTAGTCGGTTATCCACATATTCACATCAATTTTTAAGTATTCCATTGTTTGCCACTCTGGCCGTGGCAGGCCCCAAATCCAGGCTTCGTGTCTCATTTCATTCGCTTACTACGCCGGACCCTGGGTATGCTTGAGCACATACCGAAGTCCGCCGAAGTAAATGAACGTAGTGAAATACGTAGGAGGATTGCAGTCACACACTAAGGAGAGCTGCTCCTTAGAAGCCTCCGGTCGGAATTAATGCTCGCATTCGCCGTTGGCTCACACTCTCTAATTCCTGAGAAGGAATCTTGATTCTTCAATAATTTTTTCTTGAACTGGAGTCGGAAAGATACGCGCATTCGCCTTTGGCTCACCACGCTAAGCTTTCCTGAGTATGAAATTATTTGATAAATTTTCAGCACATGGGTCCCCGTGTCGAGCACGACCGTGTCCGCCATAGTAAGCGAATGAAATGAGACACGACGGCTGGAGGAAGAAGAGGTCTAGGAAGTTTATTAAATCTGTTTTAAGTCAAACTCAGGAAAGAAGGAGCGGTGAGCCATGGGCGAACGTGACTATTTTTCCGACTCAAACTCAAAGTTATGATGGCATACCCAGGAATTAGCTCGCATGAGCCATGGGCGAATAGAGTATTAATTCCGTCGGGAGATATCTAAGAGGCTCACCTCTTAGATACCTGTTCCCCAAGTGTTGGTAAGAACATTTGGGAGCCTGTGCCGGCTTTAGGCACAGAGTTGAATATTTTGAAAATTGGTGATTATTTGTGGCCGTGCCCGGCGTAGCCTTGCGCGAAGCCTGGGTGATCGATTAGCAACAACCACACACCAAATTACAACTGCAACTCTTTTTCAATACTAACCAACAACTTTTGCATATCATGCACCTTTTTCAAATGCACCTTTAACTGTTCTTTATCACTCGTTGCAAATGCACCATCTTGCTCGCCAGTCAATTCTTTTGCATGCAGCACAATGTCATCAATCAGTTCAGTTATTTTTCGCACAGACTTAGTGCATTGTTGGAGCAAATCTTGCAACCCACTGCCAAGTTCATTTTTCAATTGCGATGTATTTTGTTTCGGTTGTTTTACTTTAAAAATTGATTCTTGAGTTTTGACAGGGGAAAAACTTACCATCAAAAAAAACAGCAGACGTTTCATAAAGTTCCTTATTTTTGAGCAATTAATTTTGTGTACCACATGAGCAAGACTGTTGATATGAAAACGTTGAACACCAGAAGTCCGTACACTACGACAATTGAAATATGTACATTAAAAACTTTGCTGCTTAAAAGTGCTACAACGAGGATAATTTCGCACAAACTAACAAACCGGGAAAGAGCTGATGGTTTAATAAACGTATTGCGTTGCCACATTAAAAGTCCACCACCGATCAAAAGCACACACTCTTTTGCAATTAAAAACCAGACACACAAACTAAAAACAGTTGGACGCTGCATCGTTGTCAGAAGTGTAAACATCACACTCGTTAAAAGAATTTTATCAGCGACCGGATCAAGCATTTGTCCAAACCGTGACTCTTGATTGAATTTACGAGCTACAAACCCATCCACAAGGTCTGTCAACACCGCTGCGCAAAATAAAACAAACCCAAGGCTGTAATAACCCTGCACAAATGAATAGATTATAAAAGGTGTCAGCGCAATCCGGCTGAGCGAGATACATGAAGCAAACGTTAAAATCATAGATTCTTTCATGCAAAAATAGATACAGATATTAATACATGATATCGATTGCGTACTCTTTGCGCAAATGTGAATCTTTCAATTCAACAAAAAAAAAGAAGGTCACCACGAGGGCAACCTTCTTTCAATACATTGATATCAAGTTATTTTTTTAAAAGTGCAGCTACTTTAGGAGCTAATTGTGCGTAAGCGAGATATGCTGCGCCAACTTTTAAAACTGCTTCTACGTTAATGCCTTCCACGTGTGCTTCAGTTGCTAAAACTTTTGACAAAACTGAACCGTTTTCTGGAAAGTTTACACCGACTGTTACATGACCAACGTTAACACCAAGGAATCGTTTTGATGCTGTAACAGCAAGAGTTGGAACATCTATCATTTTAGTTTCTTGCGAACCATTTTCTTTGTTGAATTTCAAAGTTTCGACAGAAGCGTTACTTGGCATCACAGCTGTAGGTCTTACTTCACGTTGAATGCTGAAAGGCAAGTTACCTAGTCCAATTGTTCTAGTTTGCACTGCGCTGCGCGCTGATTCAACTGCACAAATTGCTACTGAAGTTACTGCTAAGCCTTTTACGATTTCTCTGTCCATCGCTTGAGCTTGGCCAACCAAACATACGACTGCCGCTAAAACCATTGAATTTTTTTGAACTTTTACCATGTTAAAACTCCTTTAAGGTAAATTATATGCACACTATTGTGCGATTTGATCACAGCAAGCTACCACAGGCTTTATATTTTTTCTATTAATTTTTTACCTATGATCACAAAAGTTATTTTTAAATTCTAAAGGCTCACAAGAGACACTTCAACTAAACGATCTATCCTAAATTTTGGCTTACAGATTCATCAAACTCTTGCAAGCCGCTCTACGTTTACGGCACACTGTAAGAAATTATATTTTCAAAACACTCTGAAAAAAATGGAGATAAAATGAATAAGAATCACCAGAAACACTTAGCCTTAAGCTTACTGTGTGCACTTTTTGCAACATTGCCGGTGCTTGCACCTGAGGGATATGAACCTGTTGAAACTAAACCTGTTGAAATTAGAAAAGAACCCTCAAAAAACAACAAGAAGCAAGAAACCAAGCAACGGGATTACGTCGTTCAGCGGCAAAACTAGACCTATCACAAATGTCAGTTGAAACGGTTTTGGACTCCATAGCAATGGATCATAAGTTTATTTCTAATCTTTCTGAGCTCGATAGGGATATTTTAAATAAAAAACTAAATGATGCAAAAGAAGATCCTGCTCTTGAAGAGAACAAGGAAGAAATTATAGATGCAATAAAGGAAATTAAAAAAGTTAATGCTAAAGCTTCTAAAGCTGCTGAAGGTTCTAAAAAAGAATCTATACCTGTAAAGTCTACGACAATAGAAATATCTCCAGAATCATTTAAGCCAACCACTGAAGCTGATAAAGCTGAAGCTGCTGAAAATCTTGTGAGCAGATTGACTGAAATGAAGACAAAACTAGATGCTGCTGAAAATTTAAAAAACAGTGAGATGAAAAAATCGGACACCTATTCTGACGAGCGAAATGAATCAAGTCTAAACCTAGAAAACGTTAAGAAAAGCAAAGCAGCAAGGTTTAAACAGTACTGGAATAGCGAAGAAGGTGCTTACTGGAGACAAGGCGATCCTAGAGCCATGAGATTAACCGAAGAACAGGCATTCGAAGAATCACTTGAAGATAATGAAGATTTCCAAAAATTAAAAAATACTCATGAATTCGGAATTGCACGGAGCTATCGCATGCAACAAGACACGGTAAAAGCGGCAGTAGAATCTTATGGGAAACTTTCTAGGGAATACAATGCCTTAGAAAAAGAGCTTAATAATAAATACCCTGAAGCAGCAAGCACATACAGACTAAAAATAGCTCGAGAGGCAGCAAGTAAGAGAAAGTAATAACATTATAAAATAAGCCACAGATTAAAATAAAGGGCATCCAACCGGGTGCCCTTTCGTCTGTCTAAACCATTCAACCTTTTAATCCTTTAATCACAAACATTAAAAGCAATCCCTGCCATTATGAAAAAAGCATCACAACTCAAAGCAACATTCAAAAAAACTACAAGAATTTCTATTAATTTTTTACTGATTCAAGTCTGACCGCCTTGCGCGATCTAGTGGCATTAAAACTACTAAAAATCAAACAACGAAAGCTGCTTTTGGCTTACAAACTTCAACAAACTCTTGCAACCGGCATAGGGCTTTGGGCACACTGTAAGAAATTATATTTTCAATATTTTATAAAATACGATTGAAAAAGGGGCTAAAAATGAATAAAAATATCAAAAATTACCTAGCACTTACCATGCTGTGTGCTCTTTTTGCAACACTGCCAGTGTATGCTTTTGTTGAAGTTGGAGAAGAAGGTAGCGGGAAAGACTTGCGAACGAAAAAACGGGAAGCTCTGCAGAAAGCAGACGAGAAAGCTATGGCCGAAGCTGCTGGATGCTCAACTTAAAACTGACTACGAAGCACTATCGGGCGTAAAACTTGAGAAAGAACCTTCGGAAGAGAAAACTTCAGAAGCAGATAAAGCTCCAATCATAATAAAACCAGAAGTAAAAAGTAGTATGTTTGAAAAGCTTACAGGCTTTAAAAAGTTTACAGATTTTACAGACCATCATAGTAAACAATTTGATAAATTCGTTAATGATAGTAGTTCACGATTTACAAAATCTGTCAGTGATGCAAAAGAAGGAATTTCATCTTGGTGGACTGGCATAAAAGATAGTTTCAACAATAGAAATCTTAAATCTTTACTAAGCAACCATGCTGAAGGAGTTCGCAACGAATCTCAAGATAAAATTCTTGCAGATAAAATGAAAGATCTTAGCACTCCAGAAAGACAAAAAGCACTTAATGATTTATGGATGAAAGTTCGAGTGGACAAATTTCAAGCAGAAGCAAGAGCTATAAAAAAGGATAAATCTTTAACAAGCGATCAGATAACAAAAAAGATTGAAGTAGCACAAGATCGATTTCAGGCTGAAAAATCAGAAATAGAAAACGTTATGAAACTATCGTTAAAGCCTGATGAAGGCCTGGTTACTGCTTATAATAAAACCTCAACAACAGCACAATTTATAATTTTTGATATGAGTAAAATTATTCCTACAGACTCGATAGCAGCTCAATACAACTCATTAATTAATGAGGGAGCTATTCCTACACGTACTGCTCAAGATGGCAGCCAAGAAGGCAGTGTAGCAATAGATATGCTAACCAATAAATATAGCTCATGGGTATCTGACCGATTAACAAAAGCACTAACTGACGACTCAAGTACACCTATTGCAGATCAAATAAAATCAATTACTGGTAATAAATGGGAAGAAATTAATCCATCACTACAAAAGGAAATAGAATTAGAGGTGGCACGTAACGCTGAAAAAACTGGAAATCAAGATACTGTAAACGCTTTCAAGGCTATGTTAAGTGATGCATACAACGAAGCACAAGAAGCTATCAAAGAAGCATCTGCTGTCAATTTAACTCCAGAAAGAATGGCAAAGCTAGAGAAAAAAGCAGCAGAAGATAAAGCTGCTATGGATCAATTAACAGAAACAGAAGACAGAGCTAAAAAAGATGTCCAAAGCGCAAGGTTAGAAAAAGCAGCAAAAGAAAAGCAAGAACGTGATGAAGCAGATCGGGCAACATCTGAAACAAATGATAAAGCTGATGATGACGCAAAAACTGCAAAAGAAAAACAAGCAACTGCAGAGGCAATAGCACGTGAAAAAGAAGTTGTACAACAAGCAGAAGCTAAAGCTGCAGTAATAAAAGCTCGTGAAGATGCTGATCGGGCAACAGCTGAAGCAAGGGCTAAAGCTGATGCTAAAGCTAAAGATGTTGCTGATGCAAAAAGCAAGACTGACGCAGAGGCAGCTTTTAAAGAAAGTGTCAGAAAAGCAACAGCAGATGCAAAACTCAAAAGTGCTCGTGATAAAGCTGATCAGGCAACAGCTGAAGTAAAGGATAAAGCTGATGCTGACGCTAAAGCAAAAGTAGATGCAAAAAGCAAGGCTGATTTAGAAAAAGGTGAAAAATTAGAGGAAATCAAAAGAGAGATTACTACGCTAACCGCAAAAAAGAATCAGGCTCAAATCAGAAGTGAGTCTTTCTCAGAAGAAGATACTCAGAAATTACAAGAATTAATTAAATCAAGAAACGAGCTTTCACCTCCTAAATTAGCTAAAGCAAAAACTGTGCAACCAATAGCGCCTGCTGCAAAAGCAACAGAAAACGCTTCTTCTGCTTCGGCTCTTACAAGTCGGACAGCTGCCAGAGAGCGACTAAAAAGAAATACTACAATAGAAGAAAATTCTATCGCGACTGAAGAACAGAGAATGCTTGATATAGAAGAGCGACCTGCGCCAGAAGGTAAGACAGAAAAAATGAAACAAGAAACAGATAAACAACGCTCAGCTAAATTATTAGTAGATTTTCAAGTTAAAGCCGAAGATGTTAAAAAAAATATTCTTGAAAAAGGCCTTGATGAACACATATCCGATATAATCGATCCCTATCTTTCTTCAAAAAAAGCCTATTGGTTCGGTAACAGACCCGTGGATGTAATGGTAGAAGATATACAAAACGAAATTATTAATCCATACATCAAAGCAATCGACGATTTATATAATCCAGCAAATCTTAAAGAAATGCTGCCAGAGGACCAAAAAGCATTGCAGGAAAGCTATGCTAATGCTAAAAATGCTTATAAAGAAATATTACTTAAATCTTTAAAGACCTTTGCAGAATCAGATGGTAGAACATCAAGCGAACTAAGTGATATCAATATAAAGGTTGCGCAAATATTAAAAACCTTAAATTTAATCGAAAATCCAGAAGTGAAAAAATAATAATTTAAAACAAAGTCACACATTACGATAAAGGGCATCCAACCGGGTGCCCTTTAGTCTTTCAAGCTCATCACCCTTTTAATCTTTCACCCGAAGATATCCAATTAAGGCCTTTTGCTCGCTTACTTACAAAACCCTTGCAAGTAAAAAGAGACTTTTGCAAGAATAGAAAAAAATTACATTTTCAATCATTGTTAAAAAGTATTAAAAAAAGGAACGTAAGATGAATAAAAAGATCAAAAGCTATCAACTATGCAGCGTGCTCTGCGCCCTGCTCACAGCACAATCAATGTCTGCAGTTATGCATGATCCAATAATCAAACAACAGCACGGTGATCCGCAAGATGTTGCCGCGCAAGACGTTGCCACGCAACAGATTGAAGGACAATCAGCTGAAGTTAAGAGTGAAATAATTGCAGAGCAACTAGTTGCTCAGGAGCCAGCGCGCGTGCATGTTCAGGCTACACCAACTCTAGAAAACGAACCTGCTGCGTCAGATATCAAATCAGAAACAATGACCACTTCTCAAAAAAACATACTAATCCAAGCAGCTGCTGCTATTTCGTCTTGGTGGGCAAAGCTAAGCAAGAAAGCACAAAACAGTGCACTGTCATTAAAAATACAACACGCACTGAAGAGCAATGGTCTTGCCAACCAAATCAAAGATTCTTTTAACAACCGATCAGCAAAATCTATTTTAAACACTCACGGCCAAGGCATCCGTAACCCGTCTCAGGCTCAAGCACTAGCTCGTCACATGTCGCATCTTGGCACCAAGGAGAAACAAAACGCACTTAACGAGCATTGGGCACCAGTTCGCTCAAAAAAACTACACGATGAAACAAAAGCTATAGAAAGTGAAACTTCTTTAACACCAGAGCAAACACAGGAAAAAGTTGACTCTGCAAAAGAGAAATTTCAAGCAGACGTAACAGAGATCCAAAACGTTATGAAACCTGCACTCAAACCTAACGAAGTCCTGACAGCTTCACCAGACAATTCAGACAACCAAATATTTGAAATGGTCGATATGTCTAAAATTGATCCAACGCAACCACTGACCGAGCAGTATGACGCTTTAGAAAAATCAGGCCACGTCAAAATGGCAGAAAAAGCCCTTGCCCAAGCGGTGACGGAATTTTACGGCAATAAAGTACATCTTAACTTTGACAAACCGGTCACTGAGCAAATTCTTACCGCAATTCCAGACTGGAGCAACTTTGATGGACAACTTCAAATCAATATCTTAAGCACACTGACTGCTCAAATCCCAAAAGAATTTTTAAGCTCTGAAACAATTCAACAGCTCGATAAAGAACAAGAAGAACTTCGCAAAAAAGATGAAGCTCATGCTCAAGAACTCAGAAAGCAACTGGCTAAAGATAAAGCCGCTTTAAAAGCTGCTAAAGACACAAAAAAAGCAGCAGCTTTGCAAGCAAAAGAAGAAGCTGATTTGGAAGCAATAAAAGCTCAAGAGCAGCAGCTGGCTAAAGATATGGAAAAGCAATTGGTGGTAGAGCAGCAAGCAGCGCAACCTGAAAAGGTTACCCCTAAAAAAGGTGCTAAGAAGACAGGTAAAAAGCATAAAAAACAGGGTAAAAAAGAAGTTGTAGTTGCTGCAGTGGCGCCTGTGGAAGCAATTGAATAGATAAGTAAGTATTAGTTTTTGGTAGAGGGCATCCCCAACAAAGGGTGCCCTTTTTAAATTTAATCTTTATTTAATCAGTCGATCACCACATATAAACATCAATTTTTAATTTAATCTCTTGTTTGTCACTCTGGCCGTGACTGGCCCCAAAGTATGCTTTCGCCCATACTTTGGAATCATGCGACCCAAAGAGGTTTCTTTGGGTAATCTCTACGGAAAACGCTCGCATTCGCCTCTTCTAATTTTACTTCGCAAAATTAGCGGCTCACTTACTCACGGCTTT
>JAPLIQ010000002.1 GCA_026389025.1 Candidatus Babelota bacterium | reverse complement strand
TATCAACAACTTTTAACTCTGTTTGCAAAAGCATTTTTTCGGGTCATACTTACATAGTTGTCATATTTTTAATGTTTTACACGGAGGCCATTATGGCTTATTGTAAATACAGTCCATCAGACGTTCAGGCGCACGATGCTGGGTCTAGCCCGCAATCAAATCATCGTATGTCTCAATTACCATCTCGATCTCGTGCAATGGTTTCTCCATTCACACAATCTTCTGTTTTTTCTTTGGCTCTTGTCGAGCTCATTAGCCTGGTCGTCGTGCCGGTCATTTCTATTTTATCCCTGTTAGTCCTCTTAATTATTCTGGCATAAATTTCGATTTTATTTTTTATCGAAAATATATGCCAGCTAAGCTTAAACGCTTAGAAGTTCTGCTCTTAGAGCAGCCCGGCGTAGCCTTGTGCGACTGCGTCCGCCATAGCCAAACGGCGACGGCTGGAAGCCTGGGTGTTGTTTATTTAAGCAAATAGCTATTAGTGCGTTGTTTGTTTGGTACTCAATGTAATCTTTTTTAATTTAATTTTAGGAATTTTTATGAATATGAAATTTACATATTTTATGGCTTTTTGTGCCGTAACAACTTTTGGAGCATATCCAAGTCAGGAAAAACAAAGACCTTTGACTTTGGCTGAAAGTACAGTGATTGGTGGAGTGGTTGGTGCTGCAGAAGTAGCGCTTCCAGGACAGATTCTTTCTTATGGCATGAACAAGGCTATAAAAAAAGAGAAGTTCGTTTGGCGTGATTCATATAAAGGATTTGCGGCAAACGCAGTTGGACAAATGCCTATAACGGCTGTTCAAAAAGTGGTTCAAGTAAAGGGCTCGCAATATATTGAGGTATTACAAGGTTGTCCTCTTAGCGACGGACAAAAAGTGGGTGTATCATTTGCTTCAGGAATTGGCGGAGCATTTATCGATACACCATCAAATGCTGTGCAGCTTTATTTGCAAGATAAATCTAATTCGGGCAAAAGCACATGGCGGGCTGTAAAAGAACTTAAAAGACAATGCTTTCGTGGCTTTGCGTCAAATGCATTTATCAAGGAAGGTCCATTTGCGGTAGGGTATCAATTTTTAGCGCCTAAAGGTACGCAAGCTGCTTTGCAGTATGTAGAAATACCAGAAGTAGCTACTGCTTTTGGTGGAGCTGCGGCTGGAGTTTTTACAGCTGTGCTGACGCAACCAGGCGCTGTTTTAAGAAATAAAATGCAAAATGATACTGCTGGGACGACCTACAGAGCAACATGGCAAACAGTGCAAAAAATTCTTAAAGAAGAAGGATGGAAAGGGTTGTTTACTGGTTTGAAGCAACGTGGAACTCGCGTTGCTTTTGCTGTGCCATTGTATGTGATGTATGGAGCTGCATTGGAAGGGCAGATAAGAAAGTAAACTGATGCAAAAGCAAAGAGCATATAATGCAATATGCATGCTCTTTGCTTTTGCTATAATCACTGTATGAAAAATAAATATTAAAGGAATGTTCATGAATCAAGCGTTATCAAGAGCGGCTCAAAGTGTACAAAATGTATTAATAAACAATGGACTTGAATGTTGTGTTCAAGAGCTTGCAAGTAGTACGCGTACTGCCCAAGACGCTGCAACAAGTATCGGCTGTAATGTTTCGCAAATTGTTAAATCGTTAATTTTTAAAACAGCGTTGACCAATAAGCCTGTATTGGTATTAGCGTCTGGTCCAAATCGTGTTAATGAACAAGCTGTAGAAGAGCACATTGGTGAAAAAATTGTTAAATCAGATGCTGATTTTACTCGAGATGTTACCGGCTTTGCCATTGGAGGAATTCCGCCAATTGGTCATAAGCAACAAATTAATCTTATTTTTATTGATGAAGATCTAATGAAGTTAGATAGTGTTTGGGCTGCAGCAGGAACACCAAATGCAGTGTTTAATATACTCTCTAAAGATTTACTTGCCATTACGAATGGAAAAATAATTAACATTACAATTGTAAAGTAGAAGAATATGTTAAAGATTGTGTTGCAACAAGTTGTAGGAAATAGTTATTACACTACCGGAATATTTGCAGTTGGTGTTTATCGATATGAAGATAAAGTTATATTAATTGATAGTGGCAGTGATGAGCAAAGTGCATCTCGCGTAGCTGACGCTTTGCAAGCAGAAAACTATATTGTACGTGCTATTATTAACACTCATTGTCATCCTGACCATTGTGGTGGAAATTACTTTTTTCAAAAAAAATATCCAGATGTTCGCGTGTTTGCGGCTCATGATGAAAAAATGTTTATCGAAGATCCTAAATGGGCGCCACGATGTTTTTGTGGAAATGCAGCTCCTTTTTCAGGGCTTAAAAATAAACATATTGCTCCGCAAAAGCCTTCAGTCGTCACAGATACAATACCGTATCAGGATCTAACTTTAATTATTGATGATCAAAAAATTAAAATTGTCACCTTGCCTGGTCATACTCCTGGAAGTATTGGAATTATTACGCAGGATAATGTCTTGTATAGCGGTGATGCTTTGTTTGGAGCTTCGACGCTTAGCAAGCATCCGATGTTATTTTATACTGATATTGCGCAAACACTTAGCACCTTTAAAAAATTGAAAACCATGTCAGTTTCTGCTTGTGTATTGTATCATGGCGGCATGATTGAAAACTTGGCTGAAGTTGCGCAGGTCCATGAACAAAGAATATTGGAAACAAAAGATATTATTTTAAGCATGGTCCAAAGCAAAGAACTTTCATTAGATGTTTTAACGCAAGAAGTTATGCAGCATTATAACATTACGGGAAGTGTCATTTCATTTACCCTTACGCAAACAACTGTTCGCGCTTATCTTTCTATGTTAGAAGATGAAAATCTTATTCAGGTAATTGTGCAGGATGGGTTGCTGCAATTTAAATATAAGAAATAAGTTTATTGGTGGATAGAAACCTACAAAGGGTCGATGAAAAGTCGGCCCTTGTATAATTTACTTCTTTGCAAAATCTTCAAAATAGATTGGTTTTAAATAGCCAGGTTCAAATTGGTTTGCTTCATTTTTTTCAAAAGTTTTTGCAGCTAGAGTTTCAAGCGAATTGAAAGCTGGTATACAGTCAGGGAAAATGAGTTTATTTGGAGCAGCTTCGATTAATCTTTTTTGATACATTTGCGCACCGTTGCCGAGTACTAGGAATGATGACGACTTCGTTGTTATTAATTTTATTAATTCATTAACTGAGCAAGCACCTTGTTCTTTTGTTGCTTGTTCGTTGAATTGATAAAAAACATGATCAGCAAATGCTTGAAAAATTATTAGAGTGTTTTGGTTAGGGTGCTCAGCTGTTAAAAGATCTAGAGCCGAAAGTCCAACGAGTGCAACACCTGAGGCAAAGTTAATTCCGTTAGCCATCGTTAAAAGTGCGCGGAGTGTGTTGTATGGCCCAGGACCAACGTTGACGCCGATGCATTGTAAATCCTTGAGCGTTAAGTTGTGCTCGGCAAGTATAGAATTGATGTGAGGAATGGTTAAAGCGATAGCATTGAATTTATGCTCTTGGACGCAGGTTAAGATTTGACCTTGATTGCACAGAGCAATCTGGATTGTTTCGTAGGGATATTGCAAGATGATGTAAGGCTGCATAAAGATTATTTTTTTCTAGGTTTTTGTTGTTGTAAATATATTCCAAAGTAATCGTACTCTAAAACCTTTTCTTTTTTGAGCGTAATTTTTCCGCAGTTGAGACATCGCCAGCCTTCAAAATTAAGAAAGTGATCAAAGAATAACTGCTGAATCATAAGCCCAGAGCATTTTCTACATTGCATACATCTCTCCATTTAAGGGGAATTCACAATTTCTATGTTATGAATAATTGTTTGGCAATGTCAAGGCTTTGGATTAATTTAAAAATTGTAAATATGTCTGAAGGATGATTGCTGCTGCAATTGAGTGCTCATTATCACCTTGAGTTTTTGCTTTTTTTCCTTGGATGGCACGAGCACCTTTGCTTGAAAGTCGTTCATCCCATAAAATATATTTTTTTGTAGGGAACTCTTTTTCAATTAGTTCTTTTTGAGCGAGTACCTTTTTGGTCTGGTCACTTTCTGTGTCACGCATGGTACGTGGATAACCGACAACGACAGTATCTATTTTTTCTTTTTCAAATAGTTCATGCAAAAAAACCATAAGCCCTTCTGTTCTGATTGATTTATAAGGCGTTGCAATGATTTTAAGCGGATCGCTCATTGCAGTTCCTGTCCAAGCGTCTCCAAGATCGAGGGCTAAAACTCTCATGGTATGTTCTTTCTTTGTTAAATTTTTAAAAAATATGGTACAGTTTTTTTATGCAATTTAGTAGTGTAGTAACTAATTTTTTACCATATAAGGATTATAATGGATATTTCTATAATGTTAGCAGAACTTTCAAGAATGATTTGGTGCTTGCCATTTCTTTTGTTTTTCTTCGGTGCTTGCGTCTATATGACCGTGCAGCTTAATTTTATTCAATTTCGTTATTTTTTACAGTCAGTTCGTTCTGTTTTTCAGCCCTCAAAAAAATCAAATTCTATTGAAGAATCTGGACAACTTTCTCCGTTTCAAGCATTTATCAATACGCTTGGTGGAAATATTGGAAATGGAAGCTTAGCTGGAATTCCCGTAGCAATTTGCGTTGGTGGTCCGGGTGCAATTTTCTGGCTTCTTTTAATGTCAACGTTTTCAGTTTCGCTGCGGTTTGCTGAAGTTTATTTAGCAACATATTTTAGCGATAAAGCAACAGCACAAAAATCTGGTCCTATGTATTATTTGAGTCTTGTGCCTGGCGGAGCTGTGCTTTCAGCGCTGTTCGGTATTTTTGGATTTGCATTTATGTTGACCGGTGGAAATTTGATTCAATGTAATGCAATTGGTCTAGCAGTCTTTAAATCATGGGGCATTGCTCCAATGATCACGGCAGTTTTTGTTACTCTTTTTGTCACGTACATTGTGGTGGGTGGATCATCGCGAATTGTACAATACTTAGATAAATTAGTGCCTGTTAAGGTCTATGGATTTTTGATTTCAGCAATTATTGTGCTTGCTTATCATTATGCTTCAATTCCTCATGCATTGTATCTCATTGTTTCTTTAGCGTTTGATCCTCAGGCAGCGCTTGGCGGAACATTGGCTTTTGCCTTACAACAATCAATAGCAACAGGTTTTCAACAAGGTGTTAACGCAAGTGAAGCTGGTCTTGGAACTGCAGCTGTTGCGTTTGGAACAACTAAAGGCCAAGATCCTATGACAAGCGGCATCATGTCAATGCTTAGTGTTTACATCAATACTCATCTGGTATGTTTCTTGGTTGCGCTATCTGTGATAGCAAGTGGTGTATGGAATAATGGCGAAACAAGTTCAGCTCTGTTGATTTCTGCATATGAAACTGTTTTTGGTGCAATGGCCGGCCTCATCGTAACTGTTTTAGTAACCATGTTTGCTATTAGCGTTGTAGTTGCTTATGCATACAATGCAAAAGTTTGTTGGGATTTTTTACTGAAAGGTAAATTTTCTTGGGGCTTTCCAGTTGTGTACGTTTTGTGTGCAGCATACGGAGTATTGATGAATGCAAAAATAGTCTGGGTTATAAATAGTGTGACGACTGCAGGACTGTTTGCAGTTAACGTAGTTGGTCTTTTATATTTTACAAAAACAATTAAAGCTGGTTTACATGCATACAGAACTAAACACCAATAATTACAATCTTCCGTCAGTATATCCTGTCACGGCTCACACAGATTTTGTTGGAGTCGGCACAACGTTTGTTGCCACACCTGGCGTAAAAACCAACGGCTTAGACTATGTTGCTTTAGCTTTACAAAAAGGAGCAAGCGTCATTGTTGTTCAACTTGATGTTGAAGTGCCAGGTGAAATTTTAGAGCTTATAAAAAAACATAATGCAAAAATAATACGCGTTGAAAATAGTCGTAAAGCTTTGGCTGAAATGTCAGCTGAAGCTTTAGGGTTTCCTGCGAAAAAATTAAAAATTATTGCAGTCACCGGCACCAAGGGTAAAACCTCAACTTCGTACATGGCGTACCATATGCTTCACAGCTTGGGCAAAAAAGTTGCATTAATTAGCACAGTGGAAAAAAGAATTGAAGCAGATATTGTTTCAATGCCACTGACCACTCCGCTCCCTGATCAAATACATATGTTTTTAGATGCTTGCGTTAAACGTGACATTGAATATGTGATTATGGAAGTTTCTGCTCAAGCACTTAGCTTGCAACGCATTGAAGGCATAGAGTTTGAAGCTGGGGTTTTTACTAATTTTTCCCATGAACATTTAGAATTTTACAAAGACCTTGCAGAGTATTTTGAAGCAAAAACTCTTTTATTTCCAAAGATTAAAAATCTAAAAAACATGTTTATTAATCTTGATGATAAACATGGAGAGTTTTTACTTAAAAAACATCCTGAATGTTCATCCTTTTCTTTGCAAGATAAACGAGCAACACTGTATGGTTGTGCACACAATTCTGGAAAAGCAGATGTTACCGTTGAAGTCAAGATTGACAGTAAAGTATACGAAGTTTATTTGCCACTATTGGGTCAATTTAACGTCTATAATTTGCTCGGTGTCTTAGGGATCATGCACGCTCTAAAAATTAATCTTTCTGATGTGCAATGGACTTTAAAAAACCTGCAATTTATTCCAGGACGCATGGAGCAATACCCACTGAGCAATGGGGCTCGTTGCGTTATCGATTATGCACATAACCCATCATCATTTGAGGCGGTTTTATCAACGCTACGCTCAATGACTCCGCATTTGATTGTTGTGTTTGGTTTAGCTGGTAATAGAGACAAACAAAAGCGTCCAATCATGGCATCTATTGCTCAGAAATATTGTGACATTGTTGTTTTGACTTCTGATAATCCTCGAGATGAAAATCCTGAAGAGATAGCAAAAGAAGTTGTAGTTGGGTTTACACCTGATAAAAACTTTCAATTTCATCAAGAGCTTAATCGAGTTACGGCTATTGAATTGGGATGTAAATTGACTAAGCCGGATAGCATTGTGGCTGTTCTTGGAAAAGGTCGAGATGAGTATCAAATTGTTGGCACTGTGACCTTTCCTTTTAAAGAGCGTTTGATTATTAAACCGTTTACTTTATCATCTGATGACAACTGAACACATTAAGACTTTTCAAAAAATAATTCATGATTTTTATACACTCAACAAGCGTGATTTTTTGTGGCGAGAAGATATTTCTCCCTACAAAATATTTGTTTCAGAGATTATGCTGCAACAAACGCAAACAGCTCGCGTTGAGCCTAAATTCGCAGCATGGTTACAAAAATTTCCTGATTTTAAGTCACTAGCATCAGCAAGCAAAGAGCAAGTACTGAGTGCTTGGCAGGGCCTTGGGTACAATCGACGCGGACTCGCGCTTCACAGCGGAGCGCAGCGTATTGTTTCTGAATTTAATGGTTGTTTGCCAGATAGCGAGCAAGCATTGCAAACATTTGTCGGAATTGGTCCAAATACTGCTGCTTCAATATGCGCCTTTGCGTTTAATAAGCCTGTTGTTTTTATTGAAACTAATATTCGTACTGTTTTTCTGCATCATTTTTTTTCTGAGCAAACAGATGTTGATGATAAACAAATTTTACAACTAGTTGCTGCAAGCTTAGACAAGCAAAATCCGCGTGATTGGTATTATGGTTTAATGGACTATGGGGTCTATTTAAAAAAAGAGTTTAAAGCAAATAACAAGCGTAGTCGTCACTTTATAAAGCAATCAAAATTTATTGGTTCGCGTCGTCAAGTGCGTGGAGCTATTGTTCGTATTTTGACTCAAGTAAAACGATTATCTCATGATGAGTTAGGTGAACTTGTAAAACAAGAAATACCTTACAGCGTTCATGATGTAGATATAGTTCTGCAGCAGCTAATTGGCGAAGGGTTGGTTCAGCAGCATGATGAGCATTATTACTTATAACTTTTATCTTTATCTTGGTCTGAATCGAGGTGGGGACGGCTCATCAAGATTATCTAAAACATAATGGACATATAAAGATCTTTGTTTTCGATAGACAAAAAATATGTGTCGTATGTTTAAATTAGGCCATGAAAAAGTGCACGAGGTGGACTGTAAATATGGCGGATTTATAGGATGTTCATATCTGTCTAAAACGATAGTTGGATTTTGATTGTAGGCAGTGTCATTGTCGTCTATTTCTTCTAATTGAGTTGATTCATGTACTGTAATTGGCATATCTCTTCCATTTTCATTCGCTTCAAAGGTGATTGATCTAAAGGTTGCTCTAGTGATGCATGATAAAGTTATTTCTGGAAAGTTTCTAAAGCTTACAGTTGATTTATTGGATGTTTGTTCAACAAATCCAGCATCGAAAATAGTGACCTTTCGCTGTGCTACTGGCTGTAATACTTGCGACAATTGCCCAAGGATTGGACGGTCTGGAATTGTTGGGCGTTGTATCGAATTGGGACGCGCAGCCTGTGGACGCTCATTTGGAGGACAAAAAATAGGCGAGGCAGCCAGTAAAGAAAGTGTAAAGATTTTAAAATTATAATTCATAAAAATTCCTAAATAATTATAAGTGATTTTGATTGATTGCTTGAGATTGTTGAGCAGAGCGTGATCGAATAACCCCTAAAATATCTGGATATATTTTTGCATCAGGAGCAATTGTTCTTGCTTCTAGTTGTAAATATTGCACAAGGCGAGATGGATGATGAAGATTGATTAAAAAGAAAAGATGGGACTGTGCTTTTGTTAATTCTTCTGGGATAGTATTTTGTTGGTCCCATAAAAACATATATAAAATATATTTAGGATTTTGCTCTGATGGGTATGCACGTTGCAAAACAGTGGACTCTTGATCATGAATAGGACGCCTAGGAATAGATATACGTCTTTGTTTTTGAGTAATTATTTCTTGATTCTTGCCAAAAGATCTTAAGGTAATAGGTACGCGATTAGTTCCGTTACGAGCATGAAATATTATTTGATCAGGCTGAGTTAAATCACATATGATATTTATGCCATGATGCGCAGTGATTGCATCTAGATCACCTTCTGCCTGATGTTGTTCTTGATTGCAAACTCTTTCTGTAAGTGGAGCAAAGGTAGTTATTGCAGTAAGCAAACAAGTTATAGCGTATACATTAAAACTATATTTCATGAAAAACTCCTAAATAGTTGAAGTAAGGATTTTAGTAAGCTATCAAAATCTTTTTAAAAGTCATACACACATTGGTTCTTGCTTGCTAAAAGATTTGGTCAGTTTATGCTAAAAATAATTCATATTTAATTTGGTAAATCATATGACTCATAAAATTTCAAAAAAATCAGTTTTTATTATCGACGGCTCTTCGTTTTTATATCGTGCATATTATGCCATGAAACCACTTTATACCAGCAAAGGTATATCGGTACATGCATTGTACGGCTTTTGCCGAATGATCAAAAAATTAATTGATACATTTGAAATTGAGCATTTAATAGTCGTATGGGATAGCAAGGGCAAAACTCATCGACATGAAATGTTTCCAACATACAAAGCTACACGTCAAGCGCCACCCAGTGATATTTTTGAGCAAAAAGAATTTATTCAAGAGTTTGCAGATTTGGTTGGCGTTGCGCAACTGAGCAAAGCTGGTCATGAAGCAGATGACTTGATGTATTCATTTGCAAAAAAAGCTCACAAAGCAGGATATCAGTCAGTTTTAGTCTCTTCAGATAAAGATATGCGACAAGCTCTTTCAGACAATATTGTGATTTTTGATCCATTTAAAGACGTTGTTATGGACGATGCAGCTTGTGAAATTCGATATGGATTTGAAGTTTCAAAGTTGCCTTTTTACTTTTCAATTCTTGGCGACAGTTCTGATAATATTCCTGGAGTAAAAGGAATCGGTGAAAAGGGTGCAACTGAGTTGGTAAAACAGTTTAAAAGTCTTGATGATATGTATGAAAATATCGATAAAGTCTCTAAGCCGCGTACGCGCGATTTACTTACTGAGCATAAGCATTCAGCTTATTTAAGTGAAAAATTATTTATCTTACATGTGTATGACATTGATACAACGGTTAAAGATACCGAATTTGAAGAAAAGTCTTGGGCAAAAGCTCTTCCCTTATTTCAAAAATTTGAAATGAAAAGTTTGATCAAAGACGTTGAAACAAAGTATGGCGCGTCTGAGCCTGCTCAGGCTAAAGAAAAATCTGAAGATAAGCAGTTGCATGAAAAATATGACTTTGTTCTGGTAAATGAGCTGCAGCAGTTAATTGATTTGTGCAAAGCATTAAAACATGAAAAGTCTTTTGCTATTGATACTGAAACCACGGGCCTTGATCCAATGCAGGCGCAATTAGTTGGTATTTCAATTGCTTATAAAGTTGGACAAGCCTTTTATATTCCTTTGGGTCATAAAATTGATCAGCAGCTTTCAATCGTTCAAACAGAGACTCAAGAAGGCGACAAGCAACTTTCTAAAAAAGTTGTCATGGAGCACTTGGGCCCAATTTTGAGCAATCATTTAATTAAAAAATATATGCACAATGCAAAGTATGATCAGTTAGTTTTACTCCAAGCAGGCTTTGAGACCAAGGGTATCGAGTTTGATACTATGATTGCAGCAAGCTTAGTAACTAAAGAATGGGAAAAAAACGGGCTGAAAGATTTGTCAGAGCAGTTTTTTAGTGAAACCATGTTGAGTTATAAAGATATGGTGAAAAAATACAAAGTGCAGGATTTTTCAGAGATTCCTGTGCAAGCAGCAACGCACTACGCAGCCGCTGATGCTCATCAAACATTAAAGCTAGTGTCCATTTTTAAAAAAGAATTACTCGAGCAAAAGCAGCACGATTTATATTATGATATCGAACTTCCTACCAATGACATTTTGGTTGAAATGCAGCAAGAAGGTATTTTTTGCGATGTAGAAGTTTTGAGCCATTTAAGTAAAGAAGTGGATAAAGATTTAAAATCGATAGAAAAAAAGATACACGGCATTGCCGGCAAAGATATTAATTTAAATTCACCAAAGCAAGTCAGAGAGCTTTTATTTGATCAGTTGAAATTGACCCCGCAAAAAAAGAGTGGAAAGGGTACTTCATATTCAACCGATGCTGAAGTGTTAACGATTTTAGCGTTAGAGCATGAAGTGCCAAAAATGATGCTTGCCTATCGTGAATTGTACAAATTAAAAAGTACTTACATTGATGCGTTGCCAGCCTATATCAATCCAAAAACTAATTTAATTCATACATCATGGAATCAAACTGTTGCGGCAACAGGGCGTCTTTCAAGCTCTAATCCGAATTTACAAAATATTCCAAAAGATGGTTTAGAGTACGGCATGCAGTATGATGTCGACGTGCGCTCAGCTTTTAAAGCCAAACGAGGTTGGACTTTTATTTCAGCTGACTATTCGCAAATAGAGCTTCGTGTGCTTGCTCATCTTTCAAAAGACAAGCATTTGGTACATGCATTTTTATCAGGGCAAGATATTCATGCTCAAACTGCAGCAAAAATGTTTAATGTTGATTTAAAAGAGGTTACTGATGGGCAGCGGGCAATTGGCAAACGCTTAAACTTTAGTATTTTGTACGGGCTGACGGCATATGGACTTTCAAGGGATATGCTTATTTCTTACGCTGAGGCTAAAAAATACATTGAAATTTATTTTGAGCAATATCCAGGCGTGTCAAAATGGATGGAAGATGTTGTCGAGTTTGTTAAAACAAATGGATACACGCAAACTTTGTACGGACGCCGTCGTTATCTGCCCGGAATTTATGAGAAAAATAAAACATTATTTGAATTAGCGCGGCGCATGGCAATCAATACTCCTGCTCAGGGAACAGCTGCTGAAGTGACTAAGCTTGGGATGATTGCTTTTCATAAGGCTTTACATGATCATAAGCTGCAAGCTAAAATCTTACTTCAAATTCATGATGAGTTGGTCGTTACGTGTCCAAATGATGAAATTGAAGTTGTTTCAAAATTGCTAGAAAAAACATTGACCTCAGCGGTTTCATGGAACATTCCCTTGCAAGTTTCGATAAGGGAAGGTAAAACATGGCGAGCTGTAACGAAATAAAAAACGTCTCGAAATAAAAAATATAAGTAAAAAGGAGAAATTAAATGAAGATTAAAAGCGTAACGGTTATTTTAAGTTGTTTATTAATGGCTACTTTTGCACAGGCAAAAGACAAAGGAACGGTAGCGACTCGTTTTTCAGTTGAGCCTTCAGTCCTTAAAAACCATGTTAAAACATTCGTAAATAGCACTGGCAAATCCATGGCTGTGCGTTACATGATTAAAGATCATGATTCTGGCAAATTTTACAAACAAGAGCCGATTTTGAAAGATGGAGAAAGCTTAGTAGTAGATTTTTTTAAGGCTGCTGCCTATGCAGAAGGCTGGAAAACTCCATCAAAAAATCATGAATTTTCTTTAGAAGTTTTACGGGTTTTACAGTCACCAAATCGCCTTACAGAAAACGTGGTCTCTGGTCTTAAAAAAGGTCGAATGAAAAGCGAAAAACATGCCCTTCTAATGGGCAAATCGGAGTTTTTAAAGAGTGATAGAATAGAATTTTTTAAGGATAAAAAAGGGTACGTACGTTGCGAGCTTTCGTGCAGACCTCGCAAAGAGAGCTAAAGGTCGCTAGTTTAGGGTTGACTTTTAAAAGGAACCCGTGCACACTATATACTGTCGAAAATGCTTTATTAGTCTGCATTTCGGCCTATAGTTTTGAATAAAATCTCAATAAAATTAAATAAATTCTAAGGATTACGTATGGCAACCAGTAAATCCGGCGGTTCGACGTGTAACGGCCGGGATAGTGTAGGCAGAAGACTTGGTGTTAAACTTTATGCTGGTCAAGTCGTTAGCGGCGGCGAAATCATCATCAGACAGCGCGGTACAAAGTACCATCCTGGCAAATCTGTGGGACGTGGAAAAGACGACACATTATTTGCAATAGGTGCTGGTTTTGTAAAGTTTCATCGCGGATTTAAAGATAGATTATTCGTATCTATCGTTGCCAATAGAGAGTTAGCAACATCTGTAGCAAAAGCTTAAGCTCAAATAGTTTTGAAGTGTCATCTCATCTGTGAGTAGAAAAAGAGAGAGTATTATGTATAAGTACAATTTTTTGAAATATAGTGTGCCGAGTGTTTTGTTTACTTTAGTAATTATCGGGGCTGGGGTTGCAAGTTACTTTGTAAAAGGTGGTTTTCGATACAGTGTTGATTTTACCGGTGGAACAGAGATTCGGGTTCAGTTTGATAAGCCAGAAAATATTGAAGCAGTAAAAAAAGTAATTCATGAAGAGTGGCAAGGATCTGTGTACAGCGTAGTTGGTGCACCAGAGATTATTGTACGTGTACAAGAAACTCCTGAAAAAGTAAGTGATTTAGATAAAAAACTTATGGCTTCAATCAACTCAGTGTCTGAAGAAAATCCAGGAACATTGCTTCAGGTCAATAGCATCAGCCGTACAATTAGTGATAATTTGTCATCAACGTGGTTAAAAGCTTTTATATTAGCTCTTGTTCTTTTGGCTCTTTATCTTTCTATAAGCTTTAAATTTGCTTTTGCTATCGGAGCGGTTATTGCTCTTGCGCATGATGCTTTAATTGTTTTGGCTTGTTTTGCGATTCTTGATAAAGAAATCTCAATTGACTTTATTGGTGCGCTTATGGTGGCACTAGGGTATTCAATTCATGATTCGATTATCGTGTTTTCCCGTATCAGACACAATATGAAAGTCTTAAAAGGCAAGTCGCTTTATGATATTGTAAATATCAGCTTGAATGAGCGTTTGCGAAGAACAATTTTAACAAGTTCTGCAACTGCACTTCCTGTACTTTCATTGTTCATCTTTGGTGGTGATTCTGTCAGAGATTTAGCGCTAGCGCTTTTATTGGGAATTGCTTTTGGTACGTTTTCGTCAATATACATCGCAAGTCCAATCATGATGTTTTTCATGAAAAAAGATAAGTAAATCACTTAGAAAATAAAGTTGACTATTATATCTTGAAATATTCAATTTAATAATTCACAATACAAATATAAATTTATATGGAGAATCGTTTGCAAAGATCAAATGATAACAAAGGACCACGCTCTGGCTCGGAGACGAAAAGTCAGAAGCCAGTAGCTCCTGTAAAAAAACAAACAAGTCGTCCTATGGCTGAATCAGAACTTTCAGAAATGCAAAGTGTTGAATTGGGTTATGTTGCAAAACGCCTAGGAATTATTGGATCGACTTTTCTTTCAAAAGCTACTTTAATAAAAACCATTTTAGAGCAACAAACAAAGCCTGATGTTGAGATTTTTGTTAAAGGTGTTTTAGAAAGACTTCCTGACGGATTTGGTTTTTTACGATTTTCTGAATATGATTATATTTCAGGTCCTGATGATGTATACGTTTCTCCTTCTTTCATTCGACGATACAATTTACGAACTGGCGATGAAGTCAATGGAAGCATTAGAAAGCCAAAAGAGGGTGAAAAATATTTCGCTCTGCAAACAATAGAACAAGTAAATGATCGACCAGCTGAAGATACAGCATCCAGATTAAACTTTGATCGCTTAACTCCATTGCATCCAGATCAAAGATTCGATTTAGAAACAAATCCAAATTACATCTCAACACGCATTATGAATATTTTTACCCCGATTGGCAAAGGACAGCGCGGTCTTATCGTTGCTCCACCAAAGGTTGGTAAAACAATGCTTCTTAAAGAGCTTGCTTTAAGCTTGCTTCAAAATTATAAAAAAACTCACATGATTGTACTTCTTATTGATGAACGGCCTGAAGAGGTTTCGGATATGAAGCGTACGATCAAGGGTGAAAATGTTGAAATTATTAGCTCAACTTTCGATGAATCAGCAGAACGTCATGTTCAAGTTGCTGAAATCGTTTTAGAAAAGGCGAAACGTTTGGTTGAGTATGGCGAAGATGTTATCATCTTGCTTGATTCAATTACTCGTCTGGCTCGTGCATACAACACAACAGCTCCAACATCAGGTAAAGTTTTAACTGGTGGTATCGATGCGCATGCACTTCAAAGACCAAAGCGTTTCTTTGGTGCTGCTCGTAAAACAGAAGAAGCTGGATCACTGACAATTATAGCAACAGCTATCGTTGAAACTGGTTCTCGTATGGACGAAGTTATTTACGAAGAGTTTAAAGGTACCGGTAACATGGAACTTCATCTTACTCGTAAACTTTCAAACCGTAGAACATTCCCAGCATTTGACATCCTTTCTTCAAGTACTCGTCGTGATGATTTACTTCTTTCTGAAGATGAATTGAATCAAGCGTGGATACTTCATAGATTCCTTTCTACCATGAATGTGGTTGAAGGTATGGAATTCGTTATCAACAAGATGAAGCAATATAAAACGAATGAAGAATTCTTTGAAAGTGTGAAGAAAACTGGTGGCGGCGGCCAACAACAACATAGTGGCGGTAGCAACGGCGGAAGTCATAGTGCTTCTTCAAGCGGCGACACTCATTAAGTTTTGATTCAAAATAGATAAAGAAAAAGCGCTCCCCTTGCGGGAGCGCTTTTTCTTTATCTAAGATTAAAAAGTAATAAAACTAAATTTTAGTATCGGTAGTTGCTTCTGTTCGGACTCATTTCATTAAGAAAATCTTTCCAGATAGCATATGCAACAAGGCTTGTTGCGCCTCCTGCTGCTACTGCGCCAAAAATAAAAATAGAGATGTTTTTGCCGTATGCGGGTTTGTTTGCTTCTTTTAGTTGTTCTGTTAAAAGTTCGTTTTGTTTGACTAAGACTGCTAAAACTTGAGCTTCAGAAGTATTTTTTGCTTGTTCTTCTGAGCTGAAAGCTACAGCGCTGCATAGCAATAAAGACGCTAAAAGAATTTGTTTTTTCATGTGGCCCCTATATAAATTAGATTGGTATCTATTTAATTATAGCTTTTGCTATTGGTTTTTCAACCAAAGCGCTAAATTAGTGTCTTTAAAAAACTTTTAAATCAAGATCGTCAAATAAATTTGCAGTAACAAACAAAAGCGATCATCCCTGGATAGTCTGCTCTTTAAGATAATCTTTTGGATTGGGCATATTTGACCAGTTTACCTTGATGCCTCGAGTGTAGTCCCATCGATAGAGCCAAATTGGTCCCTTGGATCCATAATAATTGTCAGGTTCTTGGTATGCAGGATCTTGCAATGCTTGATCAAGAGGAATAACTTTATAGTCTAATTCTTGCATAAGTTGCAGCAATTGTTTAATGGTGCGAGCTGTGATCACATTAACATGGACGAGTAGAACATGTTTAATGTTTCGATCAAAAATCTCTTCTGAAGCAGACTGGCAAAAGGTGATGATAGCTTTTACGTAGTTGATATATTGCTCGCAAATTATGTCTGCGTTTTCAGGGTGAAGCAAAAGTTGCTTGTTAAATACCCAGTCATCGGTATTGATGGTAACAGGTGCTACAGCGTAGCCTTCCTCCTTTAAAAAAGATTCAAAAGCTAAGCGTTTTTCTGCGTCGCGTCCTGCATCTAAATAAGGATGTCTAAAATAACAATACGTAAGACCAGCGTTTTCCGTTAACGGCTTAGAAACTATGGCTCCTTTTAAGAAATCGGCTTGAAAATCTTGTAAATCAGTTTTTGAAAATGCGCAGTGAGAGTACGTATGATTGCCAAGAGGCAGCCCCGCATCGGTCCACATTTTTAAAATTTCGACATTTTTTTCAAAATCTTTACGAGCATTTAATTTATCTTCATTTACAAAGCCAGTTGCAGGAGCATTGAATTCAATCAATGCGTTGACAATGGTTTGATTCATTTCAAACAGTTGCGGAGTGCGATTGTTATGCTGAGAAGGTAGGTCATCAAAAGTAATTGCTATTTCATGTGAATGTAGTGACTGGCTCAACAGTAACAATAATAAAAGCTTTTTCATTAACTCTCTCTCTTTTTTATATATAGGGGTTTAATTTTTTAATATATAAGCAGTAAGCAATTTGTGTCAAATTATGACTTCGGTTTTTAAGTTAAAAAACTTTCAAATCAAGATCATCAAACAAACCTTGTTGAGCTTTGTAGTGGCCAACGAATGCAATCATCCCTGCATTGTCGGTGCATAATTTGTTTGAAGGGAAAAAAAGCTGTTTGCCTTTTTTCTCGCAGGCAGCTTGTAGTCGATTTCGTAAATATTTATTACAAGCAACACCGCCTACAAAACAGACCGATTTCAAATAGGGGTGCATCTTTAAAGCGCGTATTATTTTTTCTTCAAATATATCGCCAATGCAGACGAGTAGCGAGCTGGCAACTTGTTGTTTAAAATCTAAATCATCATTTTTCAAAAATGTTTTGGTTTCTTGGTCGTATGCTTTTTGCTCAATCAGATGATACAGGACAGCGGTTTTTAAACCTGAAAAACTAAAGTTTAAATTTTTCATGTTGCCGCGAGGGTATGAAAAGAAGTCTTTAAATGAAGCAGCTTCTGCCAGTTTTTCAATGACCGGGCCACCAGGGTAGGGCAAGTTCATAAGCTTTGCTATTTTATCAAACGCTTCACCTGCAGCATCATCAAGCGTGCTGCCTAGGATTTCATAGCAGCCAAAATCACGGACTAAATAAAGTGCGGAGTGGCCACCTGATACCGTTAGGGCTAAAAAAGGAAATGGAACTTTGTTTTCAATGCATGCAGAAAAAACGTGACCCTCTAAATGATCAATGCCGATAAGTTTTTTATTTTTGGCAAAAGCAACAGCTTTGCTGAAAGCTACGCCAACCATTAAAGCACCAGGAAGTCCCGGTTTACAAGTAACGGCAAAGCAGTCAATGTCATTAAGAGTTTTATTGGCCTTGGCAAGTGCTTGCTGCGTGATAACGACTATTTTTTCCATGTGCTCGCGTGAAGCAGTTTCTGGAATGACCCCGCCGGTCAGTGCGTGAGATGGAATTTGAGAGTAAAGTTCATTTGAAAGTAGGCCGCCCTGTGTGGTGTAAACTGCTGCTGCTGTTTCGTCGCAGGAACTTTCGATACCCAGTATTGTTATGTTTTTATTATTCATTATGGCCTGCAAATCTGTGGGGTTTTGCCGTGAATTGCATCAATATCAAGCGCTGCAAGTCGTGCTGTCATCATAGCTCGTCCTATGCTGTGCATCGTTGCTGTTGGATCGATTACGAGTGTTGGAACAATGCGGAAAACGTTTTCTGGTTTCCATGATTGAACTTTAAGCCCAGCGATATGCTTTGGATCAAATAAAAATATGAGACTGTTTTGAGGGATGATTCGATTTTCAAGTTCGTGGTCTTCAATTTTCCATGTAAGCAGTTCGTGCTTATCATCTATTTCATCACGCTGTGCTTTCAGTTTGTAGCAAATGTATTCGCACTCCTTAGGTAGCTGTAAATGTTTAACGGTATTAGCTTCTTCTGTGCAGCAGGCTAAGGCTGGAGCGATAATAAAATAAACAGTGTGAGTTTCTTTTGAGTCAAGAAATGAGAACTGGACAATGTTGCTTGTTTTGCTTTGTTCGATTTCTAATTTTTGTCCTTTATAAAAAAGACATAGATCGTATTCCATTTTGACGGGAAATTCGATAGATCCTGAAAAATGTTTAGGGTTTTCGTAGCTGGTTAAAAGAAGCTGAGGGGTCACAAGTGACATTGAAAGCAAAAAGAGAAATATTTTTTGCATAAAGTCCTCATCGTGTTTTATTGGTGCTTTGTAGACTGTTTCTTATTTGAATTATTATGATATACTAACTTAGAAATTTGTACAAAATAATAGAGTTAAACGTTTTTAGTATTAAAAATTCATGAAAATTATAGTTCAAAATAAAAAAGCTTTATTCGATTACGACATTGCCTATAGGGTTGAAGCTGGTGTTGTGCTGACAGGCAACGAAGTAAAATCGCTGCGAGCAAAACGCGGATCTTTAAACGGATCGTTTGCAACCGTAAAGGGCGATGAACTTTTTTTATTAAACTGCAATATTCCTGCCTACAGCCATGCCTACTCAAAAGATGAAGACACGGCCTCAAGAAGCAGAAAACTTTTGCTCCATCGTAAAGAATTAAACAAGCTCATTGGTGAAGTCTCTCAAAAAGGCACTACTATTATCCCATTAAAAGTTTACTTTAATGATAAAGGTCGAGTAAAAATTGAACTTGGTGTGGGAAAACATAGAAAAGCTGAGGGTAAAAAACAGCTTTTAAAAGAACGTGATATTAATCGTGAAACTCAACGAGAATTAAAAAATCTTCGATAAAACTCAAAACTCAAAAATATAAGGTGTTATCTCTATGTCTATGGAAATGATGTATTTGTTTTTCACTGCTGTGGCAGGTCTTGGTTGCTTAGTCATGTTTGCATTGCAGGCAAAAATTAGCGCTCAGCAGGTAACTGATGAGCGAGCTGCAAAAATTGCTTCTTACATTCGTCGCGGAGCAATGACATTTTTAGTTGAAGAATACAAGCTGATTGTTGCAGTCGCAACATTTATCAGCGTAGTTCTTTGGCTGTTTACAAAAAATTCAATAGTGCCGATGGTTTTTATAAGCAGCACTATGCTTTCTATGGTAGCAGGATTTTTAGGAATGCGTGCGGCAACTGAAGCTAACGTGCGTACAGCATGCGCAGCAAAAGATAGCGGCGAACGCGCTGCGCTTTTAGTAGCGTTTTTTGGTGGCGGAATAATGGGTTTTGCAGTTGCTAGCTGCGGACTTCTTGGTTTAACCATTCTGTTTTATTTCTTTTTTGATAATCCAAATTTTGCTCAAATTATTACAGCTTTTGCAGCTGGTACAAGCTTAGTTGCATTTTTCGCTCGCGTTGGCGGTGGAATTTACACTAAGTCAGCTGACGTTGGTGCAGATTTAGTTGGAAAAGTTGAAGCTGGTATTCCGGAAGATGATCCTAGAAATCCGGCAGTTATTGCTGACAACGTTGGTGACTGCGTTGGTGATACAGCAGGTATGGGTGCTGATATTTATGAATCGTACATTGGCGGTATGATTTCTTGTTTGCTTCTTGCAACAAGCATGAACATGGGCGTAGCTTACATGACGCTTCCTCTGGTTCTTTCAGCAATCGGTCTGATTGCTTCAGTGTTTGGAATTTTATTTGGTTTATTTGTTAAGCAATCACCAGCAGCTCTTCTTCGCAATTCAACCTATGTTGCAATTATGTTTTTCTTGGCTGGCGCTTACGCATACATGTCAATGTTTGGCATTGATATGTGTTTCTTTCTTGCGTCAGTTGTTGGTTGTATTTCTGGTGTTGCAATTGGTGCTGTGACAGAATATTACACAGGCATGAGCCCAGTTCGTAAAATCGCAGAAAGCGCACAATCAGGTGCAGCAACAAATATTATTTACGGTTTATCAGTTGGTATGGAATCAACAGCGCTTCCTACGCTTTTGATCAGCGCAAGTATTTTGACTTCGTTTACCTACGGCGGTGGTTTGTATGGAATTGCGCTTTCAGCAGTTGCAATGCTTGCAACCGTTGGAATTTCAATGACAGTGGATGCATATGGTCCAATTGCCGACAACGCGGGTGGCATTGCTGAAATGTCAGGATTTGGAAAACCAGTGCGCGATATCACTGACGGACTTGATGCTTTAGGTAACACGACAGCAGCAATCGGGAAAGGTTTTGCAATCGGTTCTGCACTTATGACAGCAATTGCTCTTTTCAGTGCATTTGCAAAAGCAGCTCACATTGCACAGCTTGATGTACTTCAACCAAAAGTTTTAGTTGGCATCTTTATCGGTGGCATCATTCCTTTCTTAGTTTCATCGATGACTATGCGTTCAGTAAGCCAAGCTGCCTTGAAAATGGTGTTTGAAGTTCGTCGTCAGTTTAGAGACATTCCAGGAATTATGGAAGGTACTGCTGAGCCTGATTACGAGCAATGCATTTCAATTGCAACGAAAGCAGCACTAAGAGAGATGGTTGCGCCAGGCCTCCTAGGAATCATTAGCCCTGTCATAGTTTATTATTTGCTAGGCGTACATGCACTTGGTGGTATGCTAGTAGGATCAACAGTTGTTGGAATCCTTCTTGCGCTTATGATGGCTAATGGCGGCGGCGCTTGGGATAATGCTAAAAAATATATTGAAAAAGGTAATTTGGGCGGAAAAGGTTCTGAAACTCATAAAGCTGCAGTTATCGGCGATATGGTTGGAGACCCGTTTAAAGATACTTCTGGTCCAGCTTTAAATATTTTGGTGAAATTAATGGCTATTGTGGCGCTTTTACTGGTGTCATAGTCGTTTATTAAAATTGCATTAAAAGAAAATCCTCGGAATTGACCCCGAGGATTTTCTTTATTTTGAATGTTTAATTATTTCTTAAACATGGGTTGTGCTTTTTCAGCTTGCAATTTAAGCTCTATTAGAATTAATAATTTCATGTAGAGGCTTAATCGTCTCATTATGAGAATTAATAGTATCTTGTAAAGTATTTATAATTTCTTCATTATCTGATGGACAGATTGCTTGAGCTGTAGCCGGAGCGTTCCAAAGTAAACTATCTGACTCTGTAAAACAAGCAGTTTCTCCATCTTTTAAGCTTTCAAAATCTACATTAAATAGATACATTGCTTCTTCTTTTTTTCCTAGTTCATCTGGCACCATAACTCTTACTTGAACTTCAAAACCTTGAGTTTGAGCTTTTTGTTTATTGTTGTAATCATAAAATTCAGCAGGGACTTTAAATGTTACAGTAGGCTTACCTTCAGTACCATGTGGTGCTGTTTTAACTTTTAAAACTTTTGCTCCACCTTCTAAGAATAGACCTTCAGAGTCTTGGTTGTTGTAAGGAATTACGCTTACGGTCATTAATTCGCCATTTCCTTCTGCTGAAAATTTAAATGACTTTTGATTTCTTGTACCGTTGGCAAAAGGCAGTTCTTGCATACTAGTTAGGCTTTCAGCTCGTTGATCTACTCGATCTTTTTCTATTGCTGGTTTTTGATCATCTGTACGATATACGGCTAATGTTGCTGCCTTAGGCACTTCTCGAATTGGTCTTGCTTCTGTTAGTTGACCCATTGATAGGCCAGCAATTAAGTTGATCATCAGGAATTTTGATACTTTCATAGAAAATCTCCATTTTCTTTGGTTATGATTTTTTTGGCTCACCATGAGCCATGTTTATAGTGTGACAAAAATCATTAACGGAAAACAAGAGTTTTATGAAATAAAAAAGGCCGCTTTTTGTTTAGCGGCCTAGGGTTTTTTGATTTTTCTTACAAATAAGACTTAACTTTTTTCCAGTCAGTTTTTAAATCATTTTCTATACGTTTTACGTCAGATGTTAGATTTTTTTCAAAATCAACAATCATAGCTTCTAGCTTTTCTTTGTTTCCACCGATTA
>JAPLIQ010000026.1 GCA_026389025.1 Candidatus Babelota bacterium | reverse complement strand
AAAAACAGAAAGTTTAAATGCTGCAGTGGCAGGATCCATTGCTATGTATCTTAAAAATAAAAACTAAAAAGGAATACGAGTGAGCAATTCTCATAAATTATCACTACAATCAGCAATTTTAATTAATGTAAACATCATGGCTGGCGCAGGTATTTTTGTAAACGTCGTGGACTTAACCAAGACTCTAAGCCTTGCAAGCGGACTGCTCTATCTTTTCATAGGCTTGTTTATGTTTCCTTTGGTTTTTACTTTTGCTCAGCTCGTCAAAATTCACCCCTCTGGTGGGTTTTATTCCTTTGCTCAGCCGCTTTCACCATTTTTAGGATTTATCTCCAACTGGACTTATTTCTTTGGAAAGCTGGCATCAGCATCACTGCTGCTTTATGTTGCTTCAACTTTTTTAAAGCAACTAGCACCATCGCTGCTTGCATCAGTTGATCCTTTATCAATCAGCATTACGATTTTAGCGCTATTCATTTATTTGAACTTTTTGAATGTACGCACTGGAATTATTATTCAACGATGTTTTATTGCAGCAAAATCGATTCCCATGATATCGCTGATCATTTTAGGTATCTATCTTTTTGATATTAACGTTTTTACATCATTTCAAGCGGCTCCTCTGTCATCATTTATCACGATGCTACCATTGGTTCTGTATTGTTTTTCTGGATTTGAAGCGGCATGCTCAATAAGCAGAAATATGGACAATCCTGAAAAAAACGCTCCAAAGGCGATATTTTATTCATTCTTCTCTCTTATTTTAATTTACGTGGCATTTCAAACACTCGTGGCCATGATGCTACTGCCAAATATTGCATCGCTGAGTACTTACACACAGGCGTATCCGTACATCACCAGCCTAATTCCTACGAGTCCATGGATTCAAGCAAAACTCGCAACAGCCATTAGCTTTTTAATTGGCTTTTCCGCAATGGGCGCAACGTATGGTCTACTATTTTCTAACTCATGGAATTTGTACACCCTGGCTCAAAATAGACACGTCTTTGCCTCTGATAAGATCAGTTGCCTTAATCAACATGGCATTCCAACCTTTGCAGTCCTGATCGAAGGTATAATTTGTGTTTTCTTTTTACTGATCACCAATGGTAATAAAATTCAGCTTATGCAAATAGCTGCTTTAGGATGCACGATTACGTATACCATCAGCACTATTGCATTCTTGCATCTTAAGAAGTGGTCAAGCCTGACTGGGTTTTTATCACTTCTAACATGTTGCGGATTTATCGTTTCATGCATTATAAGTTCTGTGCAATATAACTTTGTATCACTTAACTTGTTTGCTTTAATGTTGGCTCTAGGACTTGTTATGTATCACAGCTGTAAAAAAAGAGGGTAGGGCTTTTTACAAGGTTTTAACTATCTGGCATCATGTAAGCATAATATAACTATATTTTTCAAAAACGGAGGTTTCAAATGAAAAAAATATTATTTAGTACACTTACATTAATGTCAGCTCTTTCTTTCGGTATGGCTACAAAAATTAACGTAGCGGCTCCAGTAGCGGTAGCTCCAGTAGCAATTGTTCCTGTAGTTCCAGCTGTAGTAATCAAGCAAGCTCTTACTTTAACAGATCCAACTCTTATAGCTCGTTTAGATGCTATGAAAGCAATCGTTGAAGCAAGCGAAAGCGATCTTGATAAAAAGGTAGCTCAGCTTGAAGCATTTGCTGAAAGTTATGACAAATTCAAAAAATCTTCTACTTTTATGTCTCCAGACGAAATAAAAGAAATCAATACAAAAATTGATGAAACTTTAAAAGATATTGACACGACAATTGCGTCAGCACAAGAATGGTCATTATTACCAGATGGTCCTCAAGTTGCAAAACTTAAAGACATCAAACGTAGACTTCATAACAAAGCTAAAGATTACACAGGTTCATGGGAATTTGGCAGAACGATGAGAGTTTATGCTCATTCATTCTGGAAACCAGCCCTAACAGCCCTAGTAGCTGCAGCAACTGTCTATGGATTAAATAAATATAGCTCAGCAAAATAATACGCTTTCCTTTAAAAAATCCCCGGCCTTCAAGCTGGGGATTTTTTTCGCCTTTATCTTTACCAACAAGTCCTACTGCTGTTATCCATAAAAACAGTTAGGGGCTTTTGCAACCAAGCACCAGGTAAGGCATACTATTAACATCAAAGATGTAATGGTAAAGCAAAATATAATGAAAACAACACTATCCTTTTTGGAGAAATATCATGAAAAAGTTATTACTTTCTTCTCTTATGCTTACAGCGGGTATTAACCTGTCTGCAATGGTTTATATACCAGTTCCAGTCCAAAATACGCAATCAGTTTTATATACACCGGCAGCGGGACCACTCGTGATCGGCGATCGAGTCAATCCACAAACTGGTGTCTTGGAACGCGGCGTAATTATGTACACACTGTTTACGAACCCTTTATTTGCTGCAGAACTTGCAACAATTACTGCATTTAATGGCGTAGCTATAAACAACGTGTCTTATCAGGCAATCATGGATAATTTAGCAAAAACAACAAATACAGCAGAGGCTACTGCAACTGTTAAAGCTTTTGAAAAAGTCATTATGTATTTGTATGATTACCGTGCTTATGCATATGGTAACTACAAACCAGGAACAAGTATTTTTGTCACTGGTATCAAATGGAGCTGGATAAGCCCACTTGCATACTTTGATCCAAAAAACTATACAAGTGATAATAATCCTGAGCTGCATCAGCTTATTGATGAACTTTCTAACCTTTCTGGCATTGCAAAAAAACACAGTGCTAAAGAAGGTGTGCGCCTTGAACTAACTGTTCATTCGTACCGCCACTGGCGTCGAAATTTAGTTATTACAGCTGCAACGTATCTTGGTGCTGACATGTACTGCAAGGGCGGATTTACTGGCTCAAGCCTGCAATCTTTATGCAGAAAATTAATAGCGTAATGTAACAAAAATCAATCTATAAAAATCCCTGGCCTAAAAAGCCAGGGATTTTTGTTTAACGAATTTTAAAAGTAATTGCAGCAAGCAGGCATAGGATCAAAGTAATGATATTAAAACGCATCGTTACTTTTGTTTCTTTCCAGCCCAGCATCTCGAAATGATGATGGATCGGAGCCATTTTGAAAAGCTTTTTGCCCAGCAGCTTGATCGAGCCAATCTGCATGATGACAGACAATGCTTCAACCACAAACATCCCGCCAGCTAGAGGTAGGAGCAATTCTTGCTTAGCGATAATTGCCATCATAGCAAGTGCAGCTCCCAGTGATAAAGAACCTACATCGCCCATAAAAATCTGCGCCGGATGAGCATTAAACCATAAAAATCCTAAACAGGCCCCGGTCAAAATACCACCAACGATAACCGCTTCGCTGCAGCCGGTAAAAGGGATTTGCAGATACGTGGCAAAAGAAGCATGCGAGGCAAGGTAAGCAACCCCTGAAAAGAATGAGAAATTCAATAAAAGGGATCCAATAGCCAAACCATCGAGTCCATCGGTTAAATTGACCGCATTGCTTGTACCCACCAAAATCAACATAATCCATGGGATCAAAAGGTATCCAAGATCAGGATGGAAATGCTTGAAGAGCGGCACACATACCAACGAGGACGGATTTTTTAGCCAGATCCACAGGATTGCCAGGATAAAGGCAGAAAGTAGCTGTAAACGGAATTTTGGGGTGGCTGATATGCCCTTTTTGTACCAAACCTTGTATAAGTCGTCTAAAAGCCCAATCCCACCAAATAAAACTAAGGTAAGGCTAAAAAGCCACAATTCAGGCTTGCTCCAGTCACACCATACAAATAGGTTGAAAAGAACGACCAATATGATAAAAATACCCCCCATGGTGGGAGTTGACCCCTTTTGCTGGTGTGAATCAGGTGTATAAGGCCGGGCGCTATTTGCAAAGGTCTTTCTAGAAAAGTCGATAAATCGCCCTCCAAGGGCTAGCGACATAGCAAATGTGGTTAAAAGACCCATGAGAGCGCGAAATGAAACATAATGAACAATATTGAGTGCAGAAAACTGCGATTGAAATGATAAAGCTAGATGATAAATCATAAGAAAAGTCCTATAAATATTAGATTTTATATCTTAAGAATAGCGATTCAGAAGCGAAATTCAAACAGTTTCTTTAATTTACCCCCCACCCCTTTGACCATGCAGTATGGTTCCTGTAGTCTGTAAGAGTTGAATATTGAAATTGATAATAAATTGAAAATTAAAATAGCATACAAAATTAACTCGAATGAGGAACATTATGAAAACTATTAAAAAGATCTACTTACTTTCAGTCCTAGTATTAGCAGTAACTGCACAAGGTGCACCCGCTAACATCATTACAACAGATACAAGAATTCACAACGCCGTTGAAGCAAGATTGGCAAAAAACTTTGCTAACGCAAAGGACTTAGCTACAACGCTTGGAAGTCTTAAAATAGAAATCTTAGCAATTATTGATGCTGCGCCCGATGCGGCTAACTATGCAACGCTAAGAGCTGCGGTTGATAAATTAGAACCTGAAAAAATGCTTGCAATGGTTATACATTTAAAAACGGTTTTAAAAAGCATGCCTGATAATACTTCGGCCTTGATTTTAGCTAAAGTTCCAATGCCGTTCCGATTAGCATTGCAATAACTTAACATTAGAATTTAAATAAAAAAGAGGTTGATCTTTCGGTCAACCTCTTTTTTTACGTTTACTTTATATTTTAAAGCTGGGAAATCTACTCAGCTATTTTTTTACTTTTCTTAGCAAGTCGCTCATTTTTAGACTTCGTCTTTGCCCCGTCTAATTTAGCTTGCGCTATCCCATCACTATCCATTTTCGCTTTTCTTCTAGCATCACGATTATCTTTTTTATCTTGCAGGAGCTGTTCATATTGCGTTCTTGCTAATTTAGCGCTTTCTATTTTTTCTTTTGATTTTTGTGCATGTTTATCAGCAATCTCAGTTCTTCTATCTGCTCTTTTTTTAGCTAAAGCAATAGTGTCTGTTGTTGGAATATATTTAGCAGTTAAGGCATTTACAATAGTTTTTTCTTCTTTTGTTACAGGTTCCATCATAAGAATCCAATGACGCAATTCTCTTCTTGTCATTAGTCCATTATGAAATAAACCATGCACCTGCGCCATAGTTGGTACAAAAACAGGAGTTCGAATCTTAAAAAAATCAACTTGGTTTGACAGCTGATCTATATCATATTCCTCAGCTTCTGTTGCATTTCTAAAAGCATCCTTATCTCGAGGAGCGCCAGCATTTACACTTTGAGCCATTAAAACCACTAAAAGTATCTGACCATATAAAACTATTTTCTTCATGATTACCCCCTTTTAAAATTTCTTACATACCCTAACGGTATCAAAAGACAAAGCTAGAAAGCAATGATTTAGACTAAAAGGTAAACAAAGACTTCGCAGTCGACACCGGGTAACGCTCGTAGTCAAGGCATAAACAAAGATTTTTAAGAAGTAACTTCACCACGATGCAAATTTGTGAAAAAACCTATTATAGAGTATACTTTTAATACATAAACCCCCTTTAAAAGTGTGCAATCATGAACAAAGAAAATCAATCTTTTGACGTTATCGTCGTTGGCGGCGGACATGCTGGTGTTGAAGCCGCGTATGCATCTGCAAAAATGGGCTGCAAAACGCTTCTTTTGACCATCGATGCAAATAAAATTGGACTGATGCCGTGCAATCCATCCGTTGGAGGCGTGGGCAAAGGTCATATTGTTTTTGAAATCAGCGCATTGGGCGGACTTATGCCGCAGCTTTGCAGTAAAACGTACCTTCAAGCGCGCATGCTCAACACGAAAAAAGGACCTGCTGTTCAAGGCCTTCGTCTTCAAATTGATAAAGACGCTTACTCAAGCCTTGCAGGCCAAACACTACAAAGCACTCCAAATTTAACCATTGCTCAAGAAATGGTTGATGAAATCTTGGTTGAAAATGGATCCATTTGCGGCATTCGCTGCGAGTCTGGAACTATCTTTGATAGCAAACAAGTGGTGCTTACAACGGGCACATTTTTAAATGGACTTATTCACGTTGGTGAAAAAAATTACCCTGCTGGTCGCCGTGACGAAAAAGCAGCGACGAAACTTTCAAACTTTTTAACAAAATTAAATCTCAAGCTAGGTAGACTTAAAACGGGTACTCCACCCCGCCTAGCAACAAACAGTATCGATTTTTCACAGCTTGAAAAACAAGAAACTGAGCCACTTGATAGTTTGTTTGAATTTGATCCTATTCAAGTAAAAAACACCCACGATTGCTACATCGCTCGCACCAATGAAACCACACATCAAATTATTCGCGATAACTTACACAGATCAGCAATGTACAGTGGAAATATTAAAGGTATCGGACCTCGTTATTGTCCTTCTGTTGAAGATAAAATCTCTCGATTTACTGATAAATTAAGTCATCATATCTTTGTTGAGCCTGAAACTAAAGAATACGTAGAAGCTTATCCGAGCGGAATTTCGACATCACTTCCAGAAGACGTACAGCTACAGTTTATTCGTTCAATTGCTGGATTTGAAAATGCGACCATTGCAAAATTTGGCTATGCTGTTGAATACGATTTTGTTCATCCTGATCAGCTCAGTCACGCACTTGAAGTAAAAACGATTCCAGGACTCTTTTTAGCTGGTCAAATTAACGGAACAACTGGATATGAAGAAGCTGCTGGTCAAGGTATTGTTGCCGGAATTAATGCAGCCTTAAAACACAAAAAACAACCACCATTCATCTTAGGTCGTGAGGAAAGCTACATCGGCGTTATGATTGATGATTTGGTCACTCTTGGGGTTGATGAACCGTACCGTATGTTTACCTCACGAGCAGAGCGACGTTTAATTTTAAGACAAGATAACGCGTTTTTACGGTTAATGCCTAAGGCGTACGATCTAGGTCTGATCCCGCAAGATTTATATCAACGATTCTTGAATGAAAAAGCTGATTTAGAAAAAATAATTGAAGATGTAGATAAAAAAGTTAATAATTCAAAGATGGCACAGCACCTTTTGCTAGAGCCAACTGCACAAGAACTTGCTACTACTTTAGGATACGCCACATCATCTCGAAACGCGCTTTCGCTTTTATCCCACGTGAAATATAAAGATTACATTAAGCGTGAGCTTAGTGAGATTGAAAAAAATAATAAATATAAAGATATGGCTCTGCCATCGCAAGATCTCATTAAAAATGCACCCGGAATTTCTACAGAATTGAAACAAAAATTAATACGTCACAAGCCTGCAACGATTGCTCAGGCTGGACTCATGCCAGGCATAACGCCCGCAGCAATCGCGCTTCTTATTTTACTAGCCCGTAAACCCGAATTGGTGAAAAAAAATGATCTATATTAAAAATCTTGAGTTACAATTTGGAAACCAAGTTGTCTTTGACGAAATCAACTGCACTATCAACAAGCTAGACCGTGTAGGACTTGTCGGTAGAAACGGTACAGGAAAATCCACTCTTCTAAAAATAATTGCAGGAGACATGGGTACTGATGGCGGTGAAATTGATATCCAAAGAGGATCCAAAATTGCTTACATGCCTCAAGAAGTTGTCATCGCATCTGACAAAAGTGTCGTGGATGAAACACTTGCAACCTTTCAGTATCTCTATGACATGTCTCAAGAAAAAATTGCACTTGAAGCAATCATTGCGGCAAACCCAACTGCAAGTGATGTAAATCGCTATGCAGAATTGGAACATGAACTACTTGAACATAATTATGACTCCAAAAAAGCACAGGCTCAAAAGATTTTAACAGGCCTTGGCTTTGACGATAAAAAACAGGCGGCAAAAGTTGCTAACTTAAGTGTGGGCTGGCGTATGCGTGTGGTTCTTGCAAAACTTTTACTGCAAGAAGCAGATTTTTATCTGTTTGACGAACCTACTAACCACCTTGATCTTTCAACCAAAAATTGGTTTTTACAGTTTTTAAAGGACGGTTCTTTTGGATATTTACTCGTATGTCACGATCGATACTTCCTTGAAGAAGCGTGTAACAAAACATTTGAATTATCACTTGGAAAATTAACCGTTTATCACGGAAACTACACATTCTATCTTGAACAAAAAAAGATGCGTACTGAGCATTTAGAGCAAGCTTACGAACAACAACAACGTGAAATCAAACACAAAGAAAGCATTATTAGTCGCTTCCGTGCAAGTGCTACAAAAGCTGCCATGGCTCAAAGTATGATCAAATCTTTAGACAAAATAGATCGCATTGAGCTTGAGCGCAAACCTAAGACTATGGTTCTTAAAATGCAACCACCTGCGCGCTCTGGTCAACAAGTGTTAGTTGTTAAAGATGTCTCGTACTCATTCGATCGACCAATATTTAAAGATGTTTCTTTTGAGATTCAACGAGGAGACAAAGTTGCTCTTGTTGCACCTAACGGAACAGGAAAATCAACACTATTTAATTTAATTGCAGGTAAATTAAAACTGCAAAAAGGTTCTGTTGAATTCGGACACAATGTGATATCGGCTCTGTTTGATCAAGATCAAGAAAAAGTTCTCGACCCAAACAAAACTATTGTCCAAGAAGTAACTGACGCATGCCCAAACATTACGGAAGCACAAATTCGAGCAACCTTAGGTTCGTTCTTATTTTCTGGTGATGATGTAAAAAAATCTACAAAAGTGCTTAGTGGTGGAGAAAGAAACCGCGTTGCTATGTCAAAAATTATTTTGAGCAAAGCAAATCTGTTCTTACTTGACGAACCTACGAACCACCTTGATATCGAATCAAAAGAAGTTATCTTGCAAGCTTTACAAAGCTTTGAAGGCACAATCCTTTTTGTTTCGCACGATCAATATTTTACCAATAAATTAGCAACTAAAGTGGTTGAGCTAACTGAACAAGGCGTTACGCTTTATTTCGGGAACTATGAAAGCTATGTAAGCACAAAAGAAACTGTGCAATCATCACAAGCCCCTAAAGAAGTAAAAACAAAACAAGAATCTTCATCATCAATGCCAAAAATTGATAAAAAAGATCTGTATCTTTTACAGAAAAAAGCTAAGAACGTAAAAAATAAAATTGGTAATTTAGAACGCCAAATACCTACTCTTTTAGCAAGTATCGGCAACGTTGCGTACGGAACAGATGAGTTCAACAAGCTTCAAGATGAATTGAAAAAAGCACAAACTGACCTTGCTTCTTCGACCAAAGACTGGGAAGAAATGCAAAAGCAGATTGACAGCGTAAATTAGTAAGTTGTGACGGGAGACGCGCAATGAGCCCAATTCTTTTTCATCTATGGGGTCCACTGTCTGTGCATGCCTATGGAGCTTTTATAGCTCTTGGGGTTGCTATAGCTTGGACACTTGCTATGGGCGACAAACCTTTGAAAAAAATCATTTCACTCGATGATTTAGTGGTAAGTTTTCAACTAATGCTTCTGTCTGGATTTTTAGGCGGCAGAATTGTTTGTATGCTGTCACAGCCGGAACCGGTAACCGACTATTTATTTTTATTTAAATTTTGGGAACCTGGATTTTCAATTTTAGGCAGCATCATTGCAATAACTATCACCCTGGTTGGTTATCTGTATGTAAAACATATTGCAATCCTCAGGTATGTCGATCGTATAGCTTTATACTCTCCAATTGTACAAAGCTTTGGAAGAATTGGATGCTTTTTTGCTGGCTGTTGCTTTGGTTGTCCTTCCTCTGCCTGGTGGGCTGTGACGTACCAAGATCCTTATCACATGGCACCACTACATGTGGCCTTGCACCCTGCTCAATTGTACAGCAGCTTTATGCTTATGACATTGTTTCTGTTTTTATTTTTTATAGGACAATATCGCTTCAAAAAACCTGGTATACTTTCTTGTGTGTACCTTGCTTGCGCAAGCATGGAACGATTTTTAATTGATTTTATCAGGTGGGATAGAGCTTTTACTTTAAAATCTGGTTTTCTTTCTTGCTTATCTGTGCATCAATGGATTGCACTTGCTGTATGCGCGTGTGCAACAGTGGGCATTGTTGTCATAACAAAATGGACAAAAAACGACTATGGATCTGTTTAATTTTATCAAACAAAACGTCGACATCACTTCTGTGATTGGCGAATACACAAGTTTAAAAAAAGCAGGATCTTTGTACTGGAAAGGTCGCTGTCCGTTTCATCACGAAAACACTCCATCGTTTAGCGTAAGCCCTCACAAAAATATTTTTTACTGCTTTGGCTGCCATGAAAATGGCGACGTGATTAATTTTATCGAAAAAATAGAACATCTGTCCGCGTTTGAAGCCGCACAGCATCTAGCAGAGCGATTCAATCTTGAGATTCCAAAAGAAGTACAAAGTTCAACAATGCATCACGCCGTAGACAAAAGTCATTACCGCTTATGCCACATAGTTGCACAGTGGTGTAACGACATGCTACTCAAAAGTCCTCAAGCTGTACAGTACATAAAAAATCGGAGCATTTCACCAGCTACAAGCGGCCAATTTATACTTGGATTTTTTCCATCTGGGCCAAGAGGCATAGAGCAGCTTCTTGCTTATGTTTCAAATCAAGGCTTTTCAAGCAGAAATTTAATTGAAGAGCACATCATTTTTCAGGGCAATAATGGACTGTATTCACCCTTTGAAGATCGCATTATATTTCCTATCAAAGACCATTTGGGACAAACATGCGGGTTTGGTGGACGTATATTCTTACCACATGACACGCGACCAAAATATTACAACTCCATGGAGACTGCGCATTTCAAAAAAGGAAAATTACTTTTTGGCTTTGATTTAGCCAAACAAGAGATTCACAAGCAAAAATCAGCTTTTTTGGTTGAAGGATATACCGATTGTATCGCGATGCATCAACATGGATTTAAAAACGTTGTGGCAACCCTGGGAACCGCTTGTTCACCAGAACACCTACAGCAACTCGCAAAGCATGCTCAGACTATGTATCTTTTATATGATGCTGACGCAGCAGGCAAACAAGCAATTTTACGACTTACTTCATCATGCTGGCAATTGGATTTAGACCTTAAAGTCATCACGCTGCCCGCGGGACAAGATCCTGCATCACTGCTTGAACAAGGCAAGAGCTTGACTCCTTATGTGACAAGCGCTATCGACATCTTTAGTTTTTTCCTACAGGCACGGGGCGATGGATTTGGTCAAGAATCTATGAAAAGCCAAATGACAACCATACAGGAGCTCTTTGAGCTCATATCGCAGGTTTCCGACTCTTTAAAGCAAAATATTTTGCTTATGAAAACGGCTGAAACCCTACAGATCCCTTTAGAAATTATAAAAAAAGAGTATACTAATAGACACGCTATAACTCAAAAAAACAACAAAGCTGACACAGAATTAAGCAGCAATCAATTAAACGGTAATGAGCCTGAAAAAATTACGCATGATAAGCTTGAAGAGCAAATAGTCGCATCAATTATTCATGATCCATCACTACTTACAGAGCAATATGAAACCTTACTTCTTGCGTGCCTAAGTCAGAATGCGCTTAAGATTGTAAAAAAAATCATAGACTACAAAAAAACACATGGCTCCTTAAGCGTTGAAAATATGTCAGATGTTTTAAATGCACAAGAGATCGAGCAGACCAAGGGTTTACTGTTTACCATTGAAAGCGCAAATATACAGCTGACCTTTGAAAACCTGATGCTGCAATTTCAAAAAAAATATTGGAAGTCCATTGCTTCCCACATTAAAATGAAGATGGCTCAAGCTAAAAAAGACAATGATTTAGAAGAAATACAACGGCTCATGGATGTTTTTGAAAAATTAAAATTAGAATTATGTAAGAAGGGACGTTTATGATCAAGAAAAAAACAAGTTCTAAAAAAATAACTAAAATTACGATAAGCAACGAAGATAAACAAAGTGTTGTTAAAAAACTCATAGAAGATGGCCAAAGACAGCGCTACATCACCTATGAAACCATCATGGAAATCGGCGAAAAACATAAATTCACCGAAGATGAAACCAATGAGCTTTTAAAAGAGCTTGAAAAGAAAAATATCGAACTGATTACGCAAGAAGAACTGCACAGCAGCCAAAACGTAACAGATACTGATGATTTCACAGAGCAAGACGAAAAAACAACGCACAAAGCTGCAAGCAAAATTTCTGTTGCTTCTCTTCCAGAAGAAGAAGAAGAATCTGAAAGCGATGACACCATCAAAGACGATGGCGAAATCGTAAAAGAAGCTCCTGAGATCCCACAGATTGCAGACGGTGTAAAATGTTACTTGCGCGATATTGGAAAAATTCCATTATTGAACAAAAAAACTGAAACAATCATTGCTGAAAAAATTGCTTCTGGCAAAAGAGAATCAGTTGAAGCATTGTCTCGTTTTCCGATGATTCACAAAGAAATTTTAATTATTGCTGATCGAATCAACAAAAAAAATATCGCACTTAAAGACATTATTCAATTTACAGAATTCGACGAAGAGAATTTGCCTAAGCTTGAAGAAGAGCGAGCAGCTCTTTTAACGATCATTGGCAAAATTAAAAAGTTAATTCTTAATGAATCAGCAATTTATCTAAGCTATCGCGACAAACTTTCTTCTCCAGCAATGAAAAAAGAAATGTTTGAAAAGATCAAAGAAAACAAAGAAAAAACAAGCGAAGCTATTTTATCTATCAAACTTTCCAACAAGCTGATCAGAAAGCTTGGAAAGAAAATAGAAAAATTAATGACCAAAATCTCAGAGCGTAAGCTGTTTATAAAAACAACAGAAAAACAGATTGCTGACTTGAAAAAGAAAAAAGGCACTGAAAACGTTGAAGAAATTCTTGATTTAGAAACTCAACAACGAATCGCTAAAAAAGCTATCAAGAACACAGAAAATGAAATCGGTTTCTCTCATGAAGTCACTGCAAAATATTATACTATTTTTGCAAAAGGACAGATGAAAGACAAGCTTGCAAAAGCTGATTTAGCTAAAGCAAACTTACGTCTGGTTGTTAACAATGCTCGTAAATTCATTAATCGCGGACTTCACTTCCTTGATCTTATTCAAGAAGGAAATATCGGTTTAATGAAAGCTGTAGAAAAGTTTGAATTTGAACGTGGTTATAAATTTTCAACATATGCAACATGGTGGATTAAACAAGCTATCACTCGTGCGATTGCTGATCAATCCAGAACTATCCGAGTTCCTGTACATATGGTGGAAACGCTTAATAAAATCAACAAGATTAAGCACATATTCCTTCAAGAGCATGGAAGAGAACCGACCCACACTGAACTTGCTAAAAAATTAAATCTTGATGAAAAGAAAATAAAAAACATCATCAAAATTTCTAAAGAGCCAATCTCTCTAGAAACTCCAATTGGTGATGGCAATGATGCTTCAATTAAAGATTTAATCGTAAGCGAAGATGATTTTTCATTATCAGATTCTGTTGCTAGCAATGATTTAAAAGAAAAAATCAGAGAAGTTCTTAAAACTCTTACGCCTCGCGAAGAAAAAGTTTTAAAAATGAGATTTGGTATTGATGTTGCATCAGAACATACGCTTGAAGAAGTTGGTAAAGACTTTTCTGTTACTCGTGAACGTATTCGACAAATCGAAGTTAAAGCTTTGAAAAAGTTAAAACATCCATCGCGTAGCAAAAAATTAGTAACTTTCTTTGAAAAAGATATGAGCAACTTAGAAGTTGAAGAAATTGACGAATCTGACGACGAGTCATAAAGACAATTAACATGAAGCACTCGTGTAAAAACGAGTGCTTCTTTTTTTAACAATTTGTATTATTTTTAAGATTGGACCATACTGAAAACCGAATGTTTTAGACTAACCATAAAAAAAGGATGTCGTGACTATCTATACACAAAAATTACTTTTTGATTGCGCTATTTTTTTAGGATCGCTTGGTTTGTGTGCCCTTTTGGCATTTATGGAAACAAGCATTACGGCAATTCGTTTATTTAAAATAAAAGAATTGCAGCGGACCTCACAAAAATATAAAGTTTTTTTGCAAACCCTTGAAAGCAAGCCGCAATACGTACTCATGACAATTCTTGTTGCGACAAATATGATGTGCATTACATCAGCGATTCTTTTACAAAACATTATTGAAAACGTCTTTGCAGATTTCGATCTTCCTCAAGGTCTTGGTTTTACCGTTGGTATCGCTTTAGGCACTATCGTAGTTTCTCTCGTTGGTGAAATCATTCCAAAAAGCATTGCTCAAGCCAAAACAAATCCACTAGCTTCTTTGCTCTGGCTCGCAAATCTTATCTTTTATATCGTGTCTCCTGTCACCAAGCCTCTACTTGCTATTTCTAGATATTTTTCTCATTCAGAATATGACACGCATGATGGTCATGACCAAATCATTTCTGAGCAAGAGATTAGATTTTTAATAAATTACATAGAAAAAAAAGGCTTGATGGAAGCTGATAAAACAAGCATGCTGCAAAATATTTTCCGTATGGAAAATACCCATGTAAAAGAAATTTTAATCCCCAACAGCAGTATTATCAGCGTTGATATTAATAACGATTTAAATATTTTATTGTCTTTATTTAAAACATATCAATACTCACGGTTTCCAGTATTTGAAGGCAACCCTGAAAATATCATCGGCATCGTGTACCAAAAAGATCTCTTTTTGCAATTACAACTCAATAAAGCTACATGCAACCTACGTGATATAATCAAACCTATTATTTTTGTTCCAGACAGTCTTAAGGTAAGCGAACTCTTAAAAGAATTTAAAAGACAGCGCATTCATATGGCTATGGTAGTGGATGAATACGGAAGTACTATCGGGCTTGTTACTCTTGAAGATGCTCTAGAAGAAATTGTAGGAGATATTACCGACGAGCATGATCCAAATGCTGAAATCTTGAAAATTACAACAATTGTTCCAGACCTTGAGTGGTCTGTTGATGCAACGATCGATTTAGATAGACTTGAAGATGTTTTACAAATTAACTTTCAGGTTGAAACAGCGGTAACGCTTGGTGGATTTTTAACAGAACATTCACAGCGCCTTTTAAAAATTGGAGAAAATTTTTTTTATAAAGGCTTTTGCCTTACCGTTGCTCAGGCAAATGAAAAAAGAGTACTGCAAGTTCATATCAAACGTTCAGAAACGAAAGACTGCAGCCCCGAAGTTTAAATAGCCCAGGCTACGCTTTCAGCTTCGCCGAGGTATAATATAAAAGGAGAAGTAACGTGATCATAACAAGAATTTTTGCTGAAGAAATTTTTAATGCTCAAGGATTGCCAACGATTCAATGTTCTATCGAGCTTGAAAACGCACAAACCGTAAAAAGCTCCATTCCTTCTGGGTTTGATCAACCTTTGGGCGCTGCCACTTACGTCTACGACACAAACAATCGAATCATCCAAGAGCGCATGCAGCAATCTATCAATTTCATCAACGACATCATTGCTCCGGCGTTTATCAATCAACCAATTAATGCACTTGCTATGGACAGCATGCTCATGGATCTTGATATTGAACTCATTGGCAGCAACACAACTCTTGTAGTGAGTATGTCGCTTTTTAAAGCTCAAGCTGCTGCAGAGGGTTTGCATTTATTTCAATTTTTACAAACAATTTCAGGAACAGAAAAAATATTTATTCCTAAGCCTCTTACTTCTATTTTTCAATGTCGTTCGTACCAAAGCATTCCAGAAATAAAAGAGGTTTTGGTCATACCAAATCAAAGCTCTTATGAAAACAATCTTCACGCAGCAATTTTACTTCACCATCACACTAAAAAAATTTTACAGGTAAAACATCACGCAACGACAACTGGCCCTTACGGATCATTCTCGCCGCACTTTAATGACATCGATGAAATATTTACCCTTCTTGAAAGCATCACGCACACCATTCCTGATCACACCTACGAGTTTGGTCTTCATATCGCAGCACAAGACTTTTATGATGACGGCACAAAAATATATTCATGGAGCAAAGAAGCACTATCTTCTCAAGGTCTTGTCGACACGTACTCTGCGCTGATCAATAAATATCCTTCAATCACCTACCTACAAGATCCAATGGCAGAAAGTGATCATGCTGGCTGGAAACTGCTTACCAGAGAACTATCACCAACTATAAAAATTGCTGGGGATAAAATTTTTAGCTCAAACCCTATGAAAATCAGATGGGGGATTCTGCAAAGAATTTCGAATATGGTCATTATAAAACCAGAATATCTTGGCACCGTTAGCAAGACTATTGCCGCCATTGAGGCATGCAGAAATAATAATCGTGTTCACATCATAGCTGGTGATAGCATGGGTACCAACGACAGCTTTGTCAGCGACCTGGCCGTTGGAACTGGTGCCGCATTTCTAAAGGCTGGTGCTCCTTGCGGTAGTGAGCATATGACGAAATACAACCGACTGCTTGAGATCGAGCGATATTTAATGACGCAAAAATGTATCTTGCTGCATTAAAAAATTATGAATTTTGCACAACAAAAAAGCCTTGGCAAGTTCCAAGGCTTTTTTCATAACTATTTTATTAATTTAAACTTGCAGTCGCTGCTTAGCTTGTATTCCAGCTTCAAATGGATTTTCAAGATCTTTTAGGAATTTTGTCATTGAATCAATGCGTCCATCAACTGCCGCTCTGGTTGCAAATTTACTGTTTGATGCAACATCGCTAAACCAACCAACTTTCATATCGCCACCCTGACTCTCAGGTTTTCGCGCAGTTGTATTTTTTATTGGAGCGTCAAAATTGCTTTGTCCTAAATCAAACGCAGGTAGCTCTTCTAATTTTTCTTCTAAGAGCTCAGATGCTGATTGATCAGTATTGCTATTAAAAAACCAACGAGTTATCGGATCTTTTAAGTTTCCAAATGCTTCTTCACTCTCGGCAAGCTGATCAACCATAAAGTTTCCTGCAGATTTTGTAATCGGTCCTGCGCCACCTTGCGCTCTTGGAATAACTACCGTAGGACGAATTAAAACATACAATTGCGTTGCTTGTGATTTTTTACTTCGGCTAGTAAATAAGTTACCAATGACAGGAATACTTTCAAAAAATGGCACTGATTGTTTTGTGACTTCTGTAGCTTCTTTAATAAGCCCTCCCAAGATCAACACATCACCACTTTTCATAGAAACGGTTGTATTTAAAATACGTTTTGACCTTGTACCTGCCGATACACTGTCTGGCGCTAACCAGGTTACCAAGCTTGTTTGTATTTGCAGGCTAACTGAATTGTTTTCACTAATGAGTGGTGTGAAACTAATACTTACAGGAGCTACCATTTGGATATAATTCACTGTCGGATTTACGCCGCTTGTAACTTTATCTGGTAAATTTTTAGTAATACTACTTTCAACAGACGCTTTCTGATTATTTAAAGCCATAATTACCGGACGGGTAAAAACTTTTGATGAACTGTGCGATGCAAGAAGCTGGAAAAAAGCCCAAACACCATTGGTTCGTTCTTTTCCTCCATTAATCATAAACATAGTGCTGCCATTATTAAATGCTGAAGGAGCAGTTGAAGCGGTCCCAGGTGGCGTTAGAGCAGGTAGGTTAGGTGTTGCTAAAGAACCACCAGCAGCAATACCACTAGGATTTAAAATATCAGACAAATCTCCAACTAAATTATAAGCAGTACTGCTAGAATTGCTTGGGAAATCATTGCCAACAATGTTGTTAATAAGCATTCCAGCCTGTGCTTGCATATCTTTTGGAAAAATAGTTGGAACAAGTCCACGTGTTCTTATCTGTGCCCCAAGCTTACGAGTAATTAACAAATCTAAATCCATAACAATTGCTTCAATAATCACTTGCTTTTGAGGTATATCAAGTTGCTTAATGAGCGAATCGATACGTTCCCAATCTCTGCTTGAACAAGCAACAACCAGTCTGTTGCCACCTTGCTGTACGGGAGCTGGCGTAATACCTGCCGAACCGCCCGAAGTAGATACTGGACTGCTTCCTGGTGCATTTCCACCTGTAATACCCTCAGCAACAATTTGAATATGTGGCTCAAACCCTAAATCAGATACTGCAGAGGTTGTAGATTGACCCGAGCCACTACCATCACCTTTAACAAGTAAGCTTAAAACACTTTGAAATTTAGCTGCATTGAGCCATTGCAACTCAACAACGTGAAAAAAAGATTTGCCACTTTCTAAGGGTAAATCTAAATACTTTTTAATGAATTTTTTAATCTCTTCAACGTCTTCTGTTTTTCCCATGATGACTATGGTGTTTAATTTTCTCTTTGAGCCTTTTGGATCAAGATCTTCAACTTTTACATATTCAGAAAAATAACGAGCCCGCGGGCCACCACTCAGGCCCATGTCTGGTTTTTTGGCAGCATCACCGCTTTGGGTAAGATCTTTCAGAACTTTAACTACTTCATCAGATTTTGCATACTCAATTTTTAAAACTTCTACAGCTTCTTGAAACCCAGACTCATCAAGAATGGTAACCAATTGCATAACTGTTTTAACCATCTCTGACCGAGTGGTCAAAATCATTGAGTTTGTGTAAGGATCAAAAACGAGTTGCTTGTTTGCTTCTGGTGTAGGAAGAACAGGAAGAATATTGTTGAGAATTAATAGAAGCTCTTGTTGCTGTGGCGCTTTTTTCACTGAAATATTATTAAAATAATAAATAAATCGAATACGTTCTGCGGTATCGGGAAGTTGCATATAATCAACACCAATGTACAAAGGTAGTGGCTCTGAGAAAGCTTTTGTATTGGTAATTAGAGTGTAAATTCCATTGCCACGAAGCACGAGCGTATACCCAGCCTGCTCGCAGATCATAGCCACAAAGTCCCAAGCCTCTGTCATGGTTACTTTTCTTCCAGCGTCAAAAGTTACCGTTGTTACAATTGCTTCAGTTTCTGGATATAAAATATTAATGTTTAATTTTTGAGCAAATTCATTTAAAAGATCTTTTAAGTTTTTTTGTTGATACGAGAACTCAACCAACTCACTTGATGTGCCAGCAACTGAACGTTTTTTCTCTGTAGCCTTTATTTTTTTTTCCAAAGCTGCTGAGTCAACATCAGAGTCAAGAAGCATGCCATGGGCAATAGCGCTTGCCATGAAAAAAAATCCAACTAGTATGTGCTTATGTCGTATCATCTTTCTTATTCCTCTGCTCTAAGTGTAGCTTCTGCCCTGAGTGTAGCTATCGACATTTTCACATTAATTTTTTTTGCGTTACTCATTTTGGAAATATCAATACCATCCAAAGTTACATACACCAAAGATTGGCTTTCTATGTATTGTAAAATTTCACATAACAGCTGCGTATCAATATTTGAAAAACTTAAAGCCAAGCTTTCCTCGGTGTAACTATTCGGGAGCTTTTTGAATGAAAAGTCTGAAGTTGCTTGCTGCGCTGCTGGATACTTAGCTTGTAACTCTTGAAAAAACTTTTGAATTGTGAAACTTTTATTTGCCTTTAAAATCTCAGCAACTTTATTTTTTTGCTCTTCAACTGCTTGGTATTGTGTCAAAACTTCTTGAACAGTTGCGCGAGATTTATTTAATGTGACTATTTTACTTTTAATACCTTTCAAAGCAAAAATATGCCAAATTACAATCCCTATCACTATAGCCCCACAAGTGCCTACGTAGATAGTGCCCCACAAACGTAACTCTTTACGATCAAAACTACGGACAAAATCACGAACTGAATCAAATAGCATCATAAGGCCCCCTTTGAATTATCTTTAACCTTAAGCTGTACAGAAAATTCAATTTCGCGCGGTATTTCAACCAAGGTGAAAAATTTCAAGCCCAACAACTCTTCTTCAAAAACTTCTATAGCTTCCAAGCTTTTAAGAGTTCCTGTCAATGTAGCTTTTTCATAATCAAGATGCATAGATCGCAAGTCAAGACCTATGGCCTCACGATCAATGTTCACGCTTAGATCTTGTAAATACTTTAAAAGAGATTGCTCTGTTTGCTTTGAAAATAAAAACCACAAATCTTTTTCTCGCTTAAAAGCTTCTTGAGCTTTTAGCTCGATAGTTTTAATACTTTTTTCATTTTTTAAATCAATATTCATACGCTGTCCAACGGTCTTAATAAGTTCTTTTCTCGATGAATTATAAGACGATTCCCATTTTTGCAGCACAGAAAAGCTGCTCCAGAAAACGCCGCCCAAACATAAAACAGTCATAAGCAAGAGTGCAGTAAGTTGCTTGCTCAGCAAATTGTTATCAGTTTTTTTAGCAAAAGTTTTTAAGAAATTAATATTATCGTCAAAGTGTATAAAAACGCCAAGGGCAAGACTTAGCATGCTATCAATTTTTAACTTTTCTTTTGGCACTACTTTTATAGATAATTGAGTAAGAATTTTTTCTATATCGATCAAATGAGCATGACTACCAAAAAACAATTGAGCTTCCTGCGCAAATTTTGAAAGATTACATCCCCATCCAGAAAACCAGATTTTTTGTGGTTTTACGTACACAAGGCTCTCTTGCTTTTCAAAGAACAGTAACGTCTTTGAAACTTCTTCAAATATTTTTTTTAATTCTGCAGCAACGATATCTTCTGGAATCTGTAATTCTTGAGCAGATATGAGATCATGAGCCATATCATAATAAGCAGTTCCTGTTTGCACGCTCATGGTTTGAGCAATGTCAGATATACCAAAAGGGATCGTTCTGACTGCACGCAGCACTCCATCTTGCATGTAGAGTACTCTGATAACGTCAAACCCAACGTCGACCAAAAGCTCTACTTGCTTGTGTGTTATTTGAGCAGGAGCAAATGTTGCCGACTCTGAAGTTGGAACTTTTTTGCGTCCAAAAAGATTTCGAATTTTATCTAGATAATTTTTAAATGTAGAAAAACGAGAGCTTGAAGTCGTAAGCAGTAATTGCTCTGGTTGTTGTGGCAGCGATATAGGATGAACTGCTTTATGTGGCGCATACATACCATGGAAATACAAAGTATAAAGAGCAAGAATATCAATGGTAATGACAGAAAGCGCAACTTCTGCTTTTTCAAAGTGAGCATACTGGTTGTCAATGTCTTCTTTTCGAACTGCCGCCACAAGTACCGTCGATATTTTCTTATCCAAATCCTCTGACGTAACTATAAAATCAATCACAGCTTGGTCAACAGAAAATGGCAGTAAAGCTTCTACTTCATACGCAACGATCATTTCAAGTTTATCGCGACCTAAAAAAGGCAATTGAATTTCTTTAAAAACTACTAAAGAACTTGAAAGAGAGGTTACTACCTCATCATAGGTACCAATGCTTGAAGCAATCTTTTTTATAGCACTTATTTGTGCTTGAGGAGAAAAATCTTTGAGAGCTATCGTAATTTTATTTTTAATCTGGACTGTTTTACCGGTGTAATCCAGTAGCAATCCTTGAACGAGCATTGGCGTAACGTCAAAACTTAAAACTCGTTTTTGAAATAAATAATAGTTGCCAATTTTTTCAGGTACTAAAATATCACTCAACATTTATCGTCCCCTCCCTTGCTGCATACTACCTTGAATCGAATTTTTCATAGACTGCGATACGTTTTCAGGCTGACTTGGCTCTATATCAAAACTCATACTAGACCCTTGATCGCGTTGCTGCTGTTTTGATTTTTTCTTTTTCTTTTTTTCTTTCTTTTTCTTTTCGGTTAAATTTTGCTGATCGATTGAACCTTCTGGATGATTTATTTTTCCATCAATTTCTTTTCTTTTTGCAAAAGTGCCGCCCGTATTGAGTTCTTGTAAGACTCTCATGCCTGATGTTCCAAAAAATGCTCGCTGAACCGGATCTCTTCTGTTTACAAACCAATCTGTATCATCAATTAAATCTATGTTTTTCTGAGCTTCTCTCATTTTGTAGTCAGTATACTCATCAATATCTTTTGAATCACTGGTCGGATCTATTACTCGTGGCGATATGAAAATTAAGAAATGATCACGCGTTATCGTTCTGGTCTTTGATTTAAAGAACCAACCAAACACTGGGATGTTTTCTAAAAATGGCACACCGTTTGATGCTGAAGAATATGTTTCTGTCATTATTCCACCAAGCACCAACGTTTCACCATTGGCCACAGATGCTGTAGTTTCTATCTTTTTTTCATCACGAGGAGAAAGATCACCATCGCTATCCGAAGGAGTTGAAGTTTGGGTAAATCGACTATTTTTAACCATTATGCTTAAATTTATAATATTTTTTTTATTAATTTGTGGTGTAATTTGTACTTCAAGTGTTGCTTCAATATTTGTAAATCCAGTTGTTGTTAAAGCCCCAGTTGAAACAACTCTGCCAGAAACTTGTCGACGCTCCTCACCACTTCTAATTTCAGCGGTAGTGTTATTAGAAACAACTACAAATGGATTAGCAACAATATGCGAGGAAGTAAGTGTTTTTAATACTTTAAAAATAGCCCATATCGGTTTGCCAAAAGTAACTAAAAGACTTCCCGCTTCATTGAGCGCATTGCCTCCAAGAAGCAGTGCCAAGCTTGATTTAATTGAAAAATCTTCGGTAGCAGGAGGGTTTCCACCAGTGACAACAATTGGCGTTCCTGACGGAACACCTGAAGTTTGAGCTGTTACGTTTTGCAGGAATGTTGGTCCAAGCTTGCTAGCGCCAGGGACCAGACTTCCGGCACCATTTGGTCCACTAATTTGAGCACCCAGTGTCTTAGTATCGATGTCTTTGACCTGCACAATTAAAACTTCTAAGCCAATTTGCTTTTGAGCTATGTCAAGCTCTGCAATTAAAGGTTTAATGGCTTCAAAGTCTTCTGGCGTTGCATTAATAATAAGTGAGTTTGTATGTAAATCTGGAACAATAGTCATTTTTTGGAAATATTTAACACCATCAAGCACTCCGCCATGCGGTATAGGACCAGTTGTTGCATTTGAACCATACGAAATAATTTTGCTCAGTAGCGTGGCGACATCTGCTGCAACAGTATATTGCAGTGGATACGTAAAGATTGGAGGAGCTCCACGATCAAGAGGGATATCAACATGATTAACTATAAAGTCTTCTACACGCTTTACCTCTTTAGCGGCACCCAAAAGAATTAATGAGTTTGTTCGATCATTTGCAACAAGTACAACGCCTTGAGGAAAATATTCCATTGAAGCTTCTTTTTTTCCAGGAGTCCACACCTGCGCTGGCTGCGGTCCTGCTGCAGCTCCAGACTTTGATATTAAAGAATTATAAAGTGTTTTAACATCGGTAGCAGTTACTCGTTTTAATTTCACCACAGATAAAACTTCAGGCAGCACTGAATGGTCTAACTCTGTAACAATTTGCATAAGCGATTTAATTGAACAAGCGCGATCCGTAAAAATAAGAGCTTTAAGTCCTGCAAAGGTATCTAATTTTCCTGATCCACCCTGCATAGGTTTTAAAACTGATATAATGTTTTTTGGATCAATATTTTTAGAAAAATAAACAAATCGAACAATCATATCGCTGTCAGGCAAAGTATTTACATCGACGCCGATAAATGTTGGAACTGTTTCACTATTTACTCTAGTCAAAGGTACAATTTTATAAAAACCTTCTTGTACCATTGGTACAACGTCGAGTCCTGCAATGTGCAAGAACGTTAAAAATAAATCCCAGCTTTCTTTTCTCGTTAAATTTTTATTGGTTCTAAAAGTAATTTTATGGCCGGCATAACCTTTGCCATCTTTAGCCGTCGGGGTAATGATTTCATCATGTATAAATTTGATATTATGAACAGCTTCAATATAAGAAACTAAATTAGCCAAGCTTGCTTCTTCAAAGTTGAACGCTATCGTTGCGCTGTCTTGCACGTCATGTTTATTTTGATACAAAACTCCTGACTCTTTATGCTCAGTTTTTTCTTCGATAAGCTTTTTAATTGGTGCTGCATCAATTTTTTTAATCGGAGCTTGCTTTGCAACCTCTACAGGCTTGTCTTCTTTTTCTTCAATAATTTTTTTTGGCTCTGGCTTTGACTTTGGTTCTGGCGAAATATCACGAGTCACTTTAGCCGTAGCTACAGGCGCAGGCTCAGGCATAGAAAAATCCATGACTGGAGTTACTGGCTTGCTTGACTTTGGCGCGGCTTCTGCATTATTTTTCACGCTTGAAAATATATTGTTACGTGACGGTTTTGGAGCCGTGTCTATTGTAGATTTATCACCACCGGGTAAAAAAAATCCTGAATACAAGCAACTTGCACCCATCAAAGCACTACTCAAAAATACTATTTTTATATTTTTCATATTTTATTTTTTCGCCCCAACTTGATTAAAATCAGCTACGTCAAACTTTGAAGGTGCTGACAAAGACGAATTATGATGATTTGACAACATGGTGCTTCGGCGAGCTTCAAACATTTTTCTACGTTCTTCCATTTCAATTTGATGAGCTGTCGGTGCCATTTTTATTTTTTGTTCAAACATTTTTTTTTGCAGCTCTTCGAAATTATATTCAGCATACTGACCAGAGGATACTGGGGTAGCTCCTTTAGCTACAGTTTTTGGGCTACCTTTAGCCATATCAGACACTTGTCCTTCACGACTTTTTACTAAAGCATAATGCAATTGGACAGGTTTTCCACCACGCTCTACACGAACTTTAATAACATCATCAACTTTTTTCTCAACAATGTGATCGAATACGAGAACTCGACTTGCAACGTCAGTTACCGGCAAGCCATCAACTTGCTGGATAATATCATCAAAGGTAAATCCTAATTTTGACCCCAAACTGTCTTTATCAGATTTACCAACGCGACACCCAATGCTTTTACCTTTTTGATAAACCGTCGTTAAATCTAAAAGATCTATAAACTGTCCAAGAGTTTTTATTTGAGAAGTAAATGTATCGACGGGAATTTGATAGACGCCATCTTTTTGATTGATCACAAGCGCTGATAATGCTTTTGCTGTTTCAAGGCCTAGATCACGTCCTGCATCATTTGCTCGTAAATAAAGTGTCTCTTGCTGTCCGTTTGAACGCACAACGATAATACGATTGGTAAAGATTTTAAGAATTTGAGCATCGTTAATTAGTTGCCCAACTCGATAATTTATTTCCTCTTTAGAATCTGAGAATTGAATTATGGCGATACTTTGTGCTGGTCGATCATGCAGATACATAACACCCTTGAGCACAACTGGCAGTGGAGCTATGAAAACTTTTGGAGCTTCGGTTGGAATACTTAAAGGAATTGCTCCTGGCGCGTCAGGAATTTCAGGAACCGGTTGTTCTGCAATTTTTGCCATCACTGGAGACATTTGGACATAGGTTCCAAACAAATCATTGGTCCCGTAAATCGTTACAATATCAACAACGACAGCCGCAGATTTTTGTTCTAAAGTTTTTATCACGTCAGGCTCTAAAGAGCTGCGACGAGGCATGGGAGCTTTGATCATAAAGAACACAGCCTGGCCCAATAAAAACAAAAAAAGTAATGAACTGTTTATAGCCCACAACGGTTGTCTCATTAATATTTTTTTCCTTTCGAAAGATTCACAACAAAATACCTGTCGCAAACCCCAATTGTCAAGCAATCTTTAAGGGACTATGACAGAATCTAGAATAGCTTTCACTATTTTATCAGCATTTATGTCTTCTGCAGCAGCTTGGTACGTCAACATAATTCTATGACGCAGTACTGAGCTTGCCACGTATTTTACATCATCAGGAATGACATAGTGTCTACCTTGTAAAAACGCAAGCGCTCGACAAGCCTGAGAAATAGCAATCGATGCTCTAGGAGATGCTCCACATGAAATCATAGAAGTTAATTGACCGAGTCCAAACTTTAATGGCTCACGTGTCGCAAAAACAATATCTAAAATATATTGTATCAATCGATCATCTAAATAAACTTGCGAAACTATCTGGCGAGCTTGCGCTAAATCTTGTGAGGTAAGCACTGGGAAAACACGAGCAGAATTACTGTTGCGACGTAAAATTTCTCGCTCTTGATCCATGGTTGGATAACCAACAGATAATTTAAACATAAAACGATCTACCTGAGCTTCAGGCAATTGATACGTTCCTTCGTTTTCAATAGGATTTTGTGTTGCAAAGACTAAGAATGGATCATCAAGTTTGTACGTTGTTGACCCAATGGTAATTTGTCGCTCTTGCATTGCCTCAAGAAGCGCAGACTGCACTTTTGCTGGTGAGCGATTAATTTCATCTGCCAAAACTAAGTTGGCAAATAAAGGACCTTTTTTTGTATCAAAAGATAAAGTTTTTGGATTGTATACCAGAGTTCCAACAATATCAGAGGGCAGTAAGTCTGGTGTAAATTGAACTCGACTAAATGAAATGCCAAGAGCTTGCGCCATTGTTTTAATTAATGTTGTTTTAGCTACACCAGGAACCCCCTCAAGCAAAATGTGCCCATTAGTCAAAAGACCAATGCAACTCATCATGACAATTGATTCTTGGCCAACAATAACTTTTGAAATTTCGTGCTTTAACGCTTCAAATTTTGGATTAATTTGTTGAATGCTTTCAACAAGTTGTAACGAATTATGTTGCTGCATAGGTTTAAAATCTCCATGTTTTTACATTTTATTTTTATCATCAGGAATTTCTTGATGAATTGGGCCTTCAGTCAGTCCTCTTATAAATTGATAAATAAAAGGATCCTTCGATTCCCAAATTGTAGCAGCATCTGTAACGCTGACAATTTTTCCATGATACAAAAGAGCTACTTTATCTACATACTTAAAAATTTCAACATCGTGCGATATCACAACAGAAGTGATTGGTAATTTTTTTTGCATATCTGCAATCAACTCATGCACAACGCCAGAAGTGATTGGATCAAGACCGGTGGTCGGCTCATCGTATAAAATAATTTCTGGGTTTCCCATTAAAGTCCGGGCTAGACCTACTCGTTTTTTCATACCACCAGAAAGCTCTGACGGATATTTATCAATGGTATCTTCTTTAAGGTTTACCAAAGAAAGTTTTTCTGCCACGCGCTTGCGCACAGCTTCTGGATCGACACCATTTTCTAAATCAACGATTCCGACATTTTCAAAAACCGACAATGAATCTAAAAGAGCTGCGAACTGAAACACATATCCAAACTTTTTAAAGTTTTCTTCTCGAGCTACTCCCTTGAGTGGCACAATGTCGATACCATCAACCAAAATCGATCCGCTGCTTGGCTGAATTAATCCTATAACTTGTTTGAGCAGAACGGATTTTCCTTCGCCCGATTGCCCAATAATGCACATCGTTTTACCCGTAGGAATATCCAAACTTAATTCGTCAGAGATCCAACGACCTTCATCAAAACGTTTTTTAAGATTAATAATTTTAATTTTATCCATACGTTAAGTCTTTTCAAATAACATTGTAGATAGGAAATAATTTGATACCAGTATCATAATTGAAGCCACAACTACAGATTGAGTCGTCGAAATTCCAACTCCTTTAGCGCCACCCCGAGTCTGATACCCAAAGAAAGAACCAATGGTTGTTAAAATAAATCCAAAAACGCTCGACTTGATGAGTCCGCCTCGAATGTCAGAAAGCTCAAGCATTTTTTTAATGCCTTCAACAAAATCAACTGGATTTAAATTGTAAACATAGACGTACACAACGTATCCACCAACGATCCCAAAAAACATCGAAAACATTGTCACAAAGGGCAAAATAATAATGCCCGCTAGAACGCGTGGCACCATAAGGTATTGAAAAACATTGATACATAACGTTTCAAGAGCATCGATTTGTTCTGTGATTCGCATGGTTCCAATTTCAGCTGCAATTCCAGATCCGCAACGACCTGCAACCATAAGTCCTGTAAGAACTGGAGCCAGCTCACGAGTGAGTGATAAAGCAACGACAGGACCAATCATGTTTTCTGATCCGAATTTAGAAAATCCGTAATAAGCTTGCAGTGTCAAAACGGCACCTGCAAAAACTCCCGTCAAAACACTAATTAAAAAAGAATCAACTCCGATGCTTTCCATTTGAACAAAAAGCTTATGAACTTTAATGCGCTTGGAAAAAATGCTCAAAATTGTTTGGGCTACAAATTCGCCATATTCTCCAACCCTGTTACATGCTTTAAGAGACGCTTCACCAACTGCATTAACAAATTGTATAATCACATACTCCCTTTTCTAGTTATCGCAGCACTTGCAATCAAGCAAAAGAAACTTACGATTTAAATTTCGTCAGACATAGGATAATCATCTAGAGGCATTGATTGTTGAGATCTTGAAGGAGTGCTAAATCGTGAGCTTGAAAGACTGTTTTTACCTTTAACAACAGATAGAACTAAAGATCCAGCAAGAAGCAAAAAGCAAAAAACCCACGTAGCTTTTTGAAAAATATCTTGTCCGCCAGAACTTCCAAATAAAGCTTGGTTGCCTCCGCCAGCATTACCAAGACCCATGTTGCCTTTTCCGCGTTGATATAAAACTGTGATAATAATTAAGAAACATAAAAAACCGTATAATGATGTAAGCAATGATAAAAGGAACATTGACAATCTCCAACTTGATAAAAAAACAATTATCAAAATTATACCAGGGATCTCATGTAAGACAAGTTTGCATAAGACAAGTTTGCAGTGACACGAGTCAATCAACAAACACCATCAATAATAAAACCTTAAAAATCTCGCGGTCCAAGCCGTGGCCTTACGTCTACACTTTCACTCAAGCCACCGCCATATCCCACTCCTAAGTAATCCGAGCCATGATCAGATCCATAAAAGTTATGCTCACGCTCAAGCTGTGGTCGCCTCAGGTCTCGTTTTTGCTTATTTTTATTGTATTTGTACAACTCTTTCATCCATAAAACAACTATGACTACAGCGCTTGCTGCATAAGCACATTTTTTAATTTTAACTCGCACAGGAACGTGTGGATTGCTTACAAGCTTGGGAATATGCCATGCAACAATTTTTCCTAAATGCATTGCATCTCTGCCTACTCCAACTAAAATTTGATCGTACAATGTGTAAGAATCGGGATAATATCCACTGCAGTACAAAGCCGTAATTTCAATAATTTTTGTATAAAACCTTCCTAAAATATCCCACAGCTCTTTTAAAAACTTTTCTTCTTCTTTCAATAATTTTTCTTCTTCTTGTTGTGCTTCATCTGATGTTTCAAGTTTTTCAACAATTTTTTGAAGCCTGCGCGATACGTCGCACATGTCATCGCCTGAAAAACTAGGCCGCATTGAACTAAGCGTACTCAGAAAAACAAGAATCATATATTTTATGCATTTTCTTGAATCAACGCCCATATCTGTACCATCTTGTTTGAAGAAATATTTTTATACTTTGGCCACTTCACACATTAGCCACTGTAAACTTTTAAAGCGTCCAATGTAAAAGGAATTTTAAATGCGTCAAAAAAACCAAGCTTTGTATATTTTTTTATTGTTTACTTTTAGCACAAATTTGCCAGAAAACAGCACGGACTTAATAGCGCCATCCGTTTATAACTTTTCTCCTGTCGTCAACGATTTACAACTGCAACAATGGCTATCAAAAAGCAGGCTCGTCATCATTCCTACCATTATTGCTATAGCGCTTTATGTTAAGAAAGAAAGCATGGTAGATATGATCGCAGACTATCCGCTTACGTTTCTTGCAACAACGTGCTTCACCTGCAATTACTTGATCGACACATTTTCGAAATATCGACAAATTAACCAAACTCTTAACTGCTTTCTGTTTTCACAGAGCATGAGTCGCTACATGCTCTGCGCTATGGCAATAAGAAACACTATGAAAGAGCAGCGCGAAATAAAGCATATATCGTTTGATGAACATGATTTTTTTAAAACTATCGCGACAGAAACAGGACATTCATTTCAGGAACTAGAATCGTTTACCTTTGAGTTAATCAATAGCAGCCTACATTCAATTAGCAGCCTGTGTATCGATATAAACAAAACAGACATCGAAGAAAAAATATACTTTTTATTTAAAGATAAAATTTCGATAGAGCAAATGTTGCTTCTATCAAAAAATGATAAAAAAATGCACTCAGAGTTATTAAAATTTTATAACAATCCGGAGCAGCAGTATAGCCATATAACAACGACTCTCTGCGCTCTTTTGAAAAAACATCTAAGTTGCTTTTTGTAAAAAAAGCTTCACATTAAAAATTCGTCAATGTATACATATAAGGTCAAAAATATTCTATAAAAAAATGAATCATGGAGACCTTTATGAAAAAATCAATTCTGCTTTACGCAACGATAACGCTTTTCTCTTTTTTTAAATTATCAGCTCTAATTCCAGCACCAGCTGCAAATACTGCTGCTAAAACTACTGCGCCTCTTGCTGTTGCAGCTCCTGCACCGAAAGCAGTTGTCGCAAAAGCTATACCCATAGCAAAAGCTGTGCCGAAAGCCGCTGCCGCTAAAACTGCGCCAATTCCTGCGCCAAAAACTATTGCGCCAGTTATGACTAAACCTTTTGTTGCGCCTGTTGCTCAGACTGTCGTCAAACCATCAAAATCTGGGAAGTACACTATTCCCCTTCCTTTTCCTCCAGTAAAAATTGCGCTTACCCCAGGACATACAACGTCAGGAAATACAGCGTCTCTTACTGGAATCACTATGTTGTACACGACAACAAATCAAATAACTAATGAAACTTCTCCAACTAAAAAAATTACAGCTTCTAACCAAAGCATTCCAATTCCAAAAACTGGCCTAAGCTTCACCCCAAAGCTCACTGTAACATCAGATGTACAAGCCATAAGTGCTGATTCCAAAGGTGTAAAATCTATAGAAATAGATAACCAATCGCCAATAACATTTTCTCCAGCATGGACAGGTGGAGCTGGCGAAAGTCCTCAAATTTATATAATAAAAAGTAAAACTGGAAAATGGAGTCAAGATACAAAAACTATGAAACGGGCTGCAAGGGGTCTAGATGTTTCATCAAACAAAGTTTCTTCTGCTGCTAAATCAAAAGAAGCAAACCCTCCAACTGTAAACGCTACAACCGTTGCCGCTACAAAGTTAGACAAAAAAACAAATAAAAAGAATGCTTTGAAAAACACAAAAACCACAAACCTTTCTAAAAAATCAAAAGCTGGAAGAGTTTCTAAAACTGTCACAGAAAAAACAATAGCAGCAAAGCCTGTGTCGGTCATAGCTTAAAAATCAAGAGGTACTCATCATGATGAAGCATTCACAAAAAAAGAAATTGATTTTGTGTTTTTTTGCAACTTTTTTTACTACCCAGCACATACAAACCTCATTCGATTGCTCTTGCCTTAGTGGATGCTTAAGTTGGTTCTTTTCTAAATGCAAAAAAACATCACGACAACAAAATATTGATCAGCAAGCACCTATTATTACGGTAAATCCATTCCAAGCATTTGAAGAAGAAATGGAAGCTCGAACGGCACACAACACAGATCAGCTCCCACTTCCTGAATATAGTAACGTTAAATTCGCTCATCTTCTTGAAATACCAGAACTGTCTGTTCCTCATAACAGCTTAAATAATTTATCTGCTGGAGCAGCAGAGCAACATTCAAGATCTTCATCAGAAGCTTCTTCTTTTGATTCTTGCTCTACGTCGCCCACGAAAGAAATAAAAAAAGATAAATAAACGAAAAAGGCGCCTGGTTAAAGGCGCCTTTTTTAAATTCGAATGTTTTATTCTACTCTAAATGTTTTTTCAACAAATCTTGCAGCATTTTAGGATTACCTTTTCCGCCGGTAGCCTTCATACAAGCTCCAACAAAAAATCCAAAAACGTTTTGTTTTCCAGCTTTGTACTGCTCAATGAGCGCTGGATTTTCTTGTAAAATAGTTACCACTATTTTTTCAAGTTCATCTGACGATCCGATTTGTTTCAAGCCTTTTTGCTCAACAATTGCTTCAGGCTCTCCACCACTGACAGCAATAAGTTCAAAAACTTCTTTTGCTGCAGTGTTGTTGATCAAGTTTTCATCAAGCATCTGAACAATTTTTGCAAGCTTCTCAGGTGTTACAGGACACGCAGAAAGTTCTATTTTTTGCTCATTAACTAAACCGATTACATCACGCAAGAACCAATGAACTGCTGTTTTTTTCGGATAGATTTTCATGACTGCTTCAAAATATTTCGTAAACTCTACGTCTGAAGTAATGACGTCTGCTTCATACGCAGAAAGACTCCACTCTTTCATGTAACGATGGTATTTTGCATAAGGCAATTCTGGGAAATCTTTTTGAATCGCTGCTAAAGCATCAGCAGAAACTTGCACCAATGATAAATCAGGATCTGGGCAAAATCGGTAATCTGCAGATTCTTCTTTTGATCGCATCGGCATTGATTTGCGGTTTTTGCTGTCCCACAGTCTTGTTTCTTGACGTATTTTTCCACCAGACTCAATCAATTCAATTTGACGCTCTGTTTCATATTCAATGGCATCGGAAATAAATTTAAATGAATTAATGTTTTTCAATTCACAGCGAGTACCTAAAGTCGAAGATGTTTTTTTACGAACTGAAAGATTGGTATCAGCTCTAAAAGAACCTTCTTCCATGTTGCATGTGCTTACGCCCAAATATTGCATAATCAAACGCAATGCTTTTAGATAGGCTTTTGCTTCATAAGCATTTTCAATATCTGGTTCAGATACGATTTCGATAAGCGGTGTGCCAGTTCTGTTTAAATCAACATAGCTTTCACCAGTCAAATCAGAGTGCGAGTTTTTTCCAGCATCTTCTTCGATATGAATTCGATTAATGCGAATTTTTTTCTCAGTTCCATCTTCCAACCGAATCATGACATAGCCATTTTTGCATATTGGTAAGTTGTTTTGAGTGATTTGATAATTCTTAGGAAGGTCAGGATAAAAATAATGTTTACGATCAAATTGTGAAATAGGAGAAATGTCACAATGCGTTCCAAGTCCAGCCATCACAGCAAACTGCACAACTTGATGATTGAGCACCGGTAGAACTCCTGGATACCCTGCACAAATTTGGCAAATGTGCTTATTTTGGTCATCAGTTAAAGCGTTAGAGCAAGAACAAAATATTTTACTTTGTGTATTTAATTGAACATGAACCTCTATCCCAATATCCATTCTGTAATCAGGATATCTTTCAAGCACAAAAGACTTTTCCACGTTTTTTCCTCTGCGATTTTGTATAAATCTAAAATTTTATTTTTCTTTTATCGTAAAATCATGACGCTGTATTTGATCATTGCTGACCAAAGTGATGTTGCAGCTAAAGTCTTTTTCAAGCTGTAAAATCGAATTGAATTCAATGCTGGATATAAAATCAAACACCGCACCATTTATTTCAAAAAGTAGATTTTTTTTAGCAAATTTTGTTTGAATTTCAACTTTTAATTTTCTCAGAATTTCATAGCTTTCTGCTCTTACAGAAGGCAACCGGCCAAGACCTGAGCAACAATAACAAACGTCAGTTAACTGACGCATGAGTGTTTTACCTGAGCGCTTACGCGTCATCTGCACAATGCCAAATTCAGAAACTTGCAGGACAACCGCTTGAAATTTATCAAGCTCTTTAAGCGTTTGCTCAAAATAAGAAACTAACTTTAATTTATTTTTGGCATTAACCATATCAATAAAGTCAATGACTATGAGCCCACCAATGTTGCGTAATTTTAATTGCAACACAACTTCGCGAGCAGCTTCTAGGTTGGTTTTTGAAATGGTATCTTCCATGTTGCCTTTGCCAACAAAGCGTCCGGTGTTAACGTCAATAACCGTTAAAGCTTCTGTTGTTTCAATAATAATTGATCCACCAGATTTTAATGAAACTTTTTTCTCAAGAGCGCGCTCAATTTGTCGATCAATATCATATCTATCGAACAAATTTCCAGAATCTTCATAAAGTTTTACTTTGTATTTAAATTCAGGAGCTACCTTGCTTAAATATTTGTATATCTCAGAGTGATTATCTTTGTTGTCGGTAATGATTTCTTCTATATCGCCATCCAAGTGATCTCTAACGACTTGCAAAGAAACATCAACGTCTTCATAAATTTTTGTCTTAGGCTCAGCTTTTGCATACAGCGCTAAAATGCTATCCCAGTCGGAAGTTAAAAATGAAAGATCTTTTTGAATTTCACCTTCAGTTTTTCCTTCTGCAGAAGTACGGATTACAGCACCCATACCCTTAGGCAAATGTTTTGAAATAATTTCTTTTAAGCGAACTCGTTCTGCTCTATCTTCAATTTTTTTTGAAACGCCAATTCGTGGAATGTTGGGAGTAAGAACAATAAAACGACCAGGCAATGTAAAACAAGTTTTTAACTTTGCGCCCTTTTCGTCAACAGGTTCTTTACTGACCTGCACTAAAAGATCTTCGCCTTCATGTAAAATTTTGGAAATATCCATTTTTTCAGAAGACATGCGAGGCTTAACCTCATCGTCCACATCTTTTTCACTGTCTTTGATTTCATCAACTTGATCTGTTCCCATAATTCGATTGAGAGCAAGATCATGATCAATTTCTGATATGTGTAAAAAGCCAGCTCGCAGTTCACCTATATCAACAAATGCTGTTTGAATTCCTGGTAAAATCTTTGATACTTTACCCTTAAAAAATGATCGCTCAAGCTCCGTGCTGGTGCTTTTGCCAAAAAATAGATTTTCCAGCTTATTATCGCGAACGATTGCGATTCTGGTTTCCCATGGACTTTGATTTATTATTATTTTTTTCATACGACCAAATTTATTTAATGACCAAATCTTTTTTTAATTTAAAAAACTTTTCCTCCATTTTTTTAGTATACACCATTCTGCAGGGCAACAAAGTTTTAAAGGTGAAGTTTCTCCTGCATGTTCCTTTCCCACGCCAAAAGTAAGGAAAGCACAAGCTGATCAACAAATTCATTAGCCGCATCTCAGCGACTTATTGACTTTTTCATAGAGCAAAATAAACTGTTTTAAAATCAATCTTTACAAACAATAAAAACTCAAAAAACAAAAAAGGTTTCCTTTATGCAAGCAAAGTCTAACAAATTAGTTTTACTCTCATTTACGCTTCTAGCATTATTTCTTGGTGGCTGTAAAAAAAATCAAAATAAATCTGAACCGAAAAAAGATTCTTTCTTTTCAAAAGATCAAAACAAATTTAGCAAAAATAAAAAATCATCTGCGCCGGAGCCTTTTGACCTTGATGATAATTCAATGAAAACTTTTGCTCTTGATGACCATTTATCAAAGCACAAATCAGCTGATCAAGGCTTACAAGCACCATCAGAAAGCAAACTGTTTTCTTGGGAAGATGCAGCAGCAGAAGAAAGCAAACATCTATTTAAAACATTACACTTCGACTTTGACAAAGATGTCTTGAAACCTGTTGAACACAGCAATTTGAATAAAAATATTGAACAAGCTAAAAAAATGATCAAACAAGGTAAAACAATTGTCATTGAAGGTCATGCATGTCACAGCGCAGGATCTGCGATTTACAACTTAGCTCTTTCTGAAAAACGTGCTCGTCATGTTGCTCAAAAATTTGCAGAAGCAGGAATCGATTCAGCAAACATCAAAATCGCTCCACGTGGCCAAGAAATGCCAGTCGTAAAAGATGGCAACAGAAAACAACAAGCTCCTAACAGACGTGTTGAAATTTTTGCAATTGATTCAAAATAAATTTGATTTAGACCTAAAAAATGGCTGCCTAAAAAGCAGCCATTTTTTTTATTTACCGACACAAAATGATTGAAACACTTTATCTAAAACAGCTTCACTGACTGACCGACCGGTCATTTCTGAAAGCAAAACTAATGATTCTTTTAGTTGATACGAAACCAATTCGTAGTCAACAGACTTTTGCAGCATCGGCACGACACGCTTGATGTGCTCTAAAAATTTTACCAAAAGATCATGCTGACGATTATTAAGCAAGCAAGTTATTACATCAGAACCTTTTAGCTCGTCTACTTTTTTTGCAATGGCGTTAAACAAATCTTGAACATGCGTACTTTCTTTAGCAGAAATTTGCACCACTGGGCCATCAAATACTATTTTTGAAATTGTTTGATCAAGATCAATTTTGTTATGAACCAAAATAATCTTAGATGCATATTTTTCTATAATTTCTACGTAAGCTTGCTGCTCTTGACTTGACAACGGACTTGATTGGTCAACAACAAGCAAAATTAAATCTGCGCTCGCAGCTTCTTGAAAAGATCGATCGATGCCTTCTTGTTCAATTTCATCATCTGTTTTTCTAATTCCAGCAGTATCAACAAATGTTAAGAAGTTTCCATCGCGAAACATTCCAGCCTCTATGGTGTCACGAGTTGTGCCAGGAATTGGTGTGACGATTGCACGTTTTTTGTCCAGGAAGCAGTTCAAAAGTGATGATTTTCCAGCGTTCACAGAGCCAATTAAAACAATGCGAATGCCTTCTTTAATATATTGCTGCTTTGAATATGTTTTTAGCAACGCTTCAATTTTTTTTATTAACTTTTCCATTTTTATGGAAACATCATGAGCAAATTCTATTTCTTCATCGATAAATTCAAAGCTTGCTTCGCAAAAAGCAACCATTTCAACCACTGCAAATTCTGCATCTGCAATCCATGAAGAAAAACTACCTTCAAGCTGTTGCAGCGAGTATTTTAAAGACTCGGCCGTTTGTGCATGAATTAAATCACTGACAGCTTCTGCTTGCAGCAAGTCCATTTTCCCAAGCATGACAGCTCGTTGAGTAAATTCTCCTTTAGCAGCCAGACGAGCTCCACACTGCAAAGCTCTATCAATAATTTTTTCAATTAAAAATTGATTATTATGACATGAAATTTCGACAACGTGTTGTCCTGTAAATGTTTTTGGCGCCTTCATAAGAAGGAAAAGAACTTGGTCGATATGAGTTTGATCAGCGTCAACTACCCATCCGTAATGAATGGTGTGACTTGCTTGATCTGATAATTTTTTGCCAGACGGCAAAAGAGCTAAGCTGTCAGCTACGACAAGAGCGTCACTGCCCGACAAACGAATCAAGCCTATTGCACCAGAACCCTGAGGCGTACATAAAGCGACGATAGTCTGCTCATGCTGAGCAAGTAAACGATTAGGAGTTGTCGGAATCATTGTTATTTTTTGGAGTAGTTGATGTCGAACTTCCACCATCGCCATCAGTTTGTCGAGGTCGAGGTGAATAGTCACGAGGTCTTCTGCGAATAGGATAATTAGGTCGATGTGATCTTTCTAAGCCAGATCTTTCTTGACCAGACTGTTCAGATGAAAAACTATCATCACGACGAAATTCATCTCTGTGAGAATCTTCTCTGCGAGGCTGCTGTCTACGAGGTTCATCATGGCGAGACTGTTGCCTGCGAGGCTCATCTCCTCGATGCATTTCATCTCTGCGAGGCTCGTCTCTGTGAGAATCATCTCTGCGGGATTCATCTCTGCGAGAATCATCTCTGCGAGGTAATTCACGTCGAGGCAACTGACGCTGAGGAATATCTTGAAGCCTGCGCTGCGGTCTTTGCTGACTATCTGTTTTTTCTAAAGGTCGAACCTGTTGAGGTCGAGCTTGAGGTTGATTTTCTCTAGATTGTTCTTGATTTTCTTTAACTTGAGGGCTTACCGGTCTCAGCTCTCTTTGGTGAAACTGGTTTGGTCTTCTTGCTGTTGCTTGAGCCTGAGCTTGTGGCCTTACCACAGGTTGTGGTCGAGGAGCTACTGGAGCCGGTTTCACATCTTTTTGAGATGGAACTTCTCTTTGTTGATTTTCTATTTGTTTTTGTAGGGATTGATTATTGAAAAGATTTTCGTATGAAGCTTGAACGAGAATTCCTTCACCTCTTTGCTCAAAAGATTCTTTTCTGAAAAATAATGCGATTTTTGCTTTTTTTGATCCAAAGCCCAAAAAGCCCGATTGAGCTTCTTCTAGAATTTTTACAAAAAACTCTTGTGGCATGTCTGCTTTTTTCAATGCTTCTTCGATAGCCTTAACAACGGTTGCACCTTGCGCAAGGACTGATTTCATCGAATTTCTTGTCTGCATATTGTATTTACCCAAAAAAATTTGTCGGCTTATTTAGTACTAGGATAATCTAAAAGAATCTGTGTTTGCAATAGATTTGAAGGATTTTTGGAGTGGGAAACGGGACTTGAACCCGCGACCTTTGCCTTGGCAAGGCAACGCTCTACCAACTGAGCTATTCCCACAAATTTGATAACTCTTAAAGTTTAACAGCTTTGACGGCCATGTCAAACCGCTTTTGCGCACGCAGCGCGTATTATCGGTAACCGCCAAGAATTATTCTTGATCTTTTTAGATCATAGTTAATACTAGTAATGCTTAAAAACCTTATAAATACTGGTGTAATCAATGATTGGATCAATCTCTGGGACTATAACAAGCATCCAAGAAAATAAAATAATTGTTCAACAATCAGGCATTGGTTTTGAACTATTTTGTCCTGAAGCAAAAAATTTTACCATCAAACAAGAAATCGCATTGCATACCTACATGCATTGGTCTCAGGAAAATGGACCCAGCTTATTTGGATTTACCCAGCCACTACAAAAAGACGTTTTTTTGCTCATCATCAGCTGCTCTGGCATTGGTCCTAAGCTTGGGATGTCAATTCTTGAACAGGTTAACCCTTCAGTTTTTTTAGACATGGTTTCGCAGGAAAATATGGCTGGCCTCAGCTCACTTAAAGGCCTTGGAGCTAAAAAAGCAGAACAGCTCTGCATTCATTTGCGAGAAAAAGCTCCGAAACTCATTAAAATTCATCCACACCTTGCTACGCAGACATCACTGAGCGCATGGGGCGACCTGCACGATACGCTGGCATCACTAAATTATTCACCTATGGAAATCAAACAAGCAATGAGCATGCTTAAAGAAAGCATAACGGATCAAGCACCAGCATTTGATCTTCTTCTGCGCAAAGCACTTACAATTTTATCCAAGAAATAAGCGCTACACATTTATACGTTCTGAGCTATTCTAAGCAGATATATTTTTTCATTACATAAGGGCTCTGATGGTCACTTTGAAAACAATTATTCATGCAGTAGATGTTCCCCTTGCATGCATATTTTTAAGCTCTGGAATCATTTTATCTTTCATGACTAAGTTTCCACAGCTTAGAAAATTCAAACAGTTTTTACACATCATTCAATTAAAAAAATCCCAACATTCAACGCAAAATACTTTGAGCCCTATGCAGGCTTTGTACACTGCAATGTCGACTAGCCTTGGCATGGGTAACATTTTAACTCCGCCTATTGCCATTGCCATTGGTGGTCCGGGTGCACTTTTTTGGATGGCAATTTATGCCTTTTTTGGATCAGTTACTAAATTTACCGAAGTTACTTTTGCCGTAAAATATAAACGCTACGCAAAGGACGGATCTATCATCGGTGGACCGACTGGATACCTGTACCAAGTGCATCCATTCCTTGCAAGCTGGTATGGAACTTTAAGCATTTTTCTTTTTTCTTCTTGGTCAGCCTTGCAATCAAAAGCACTTGCTGCAACGTACGCATACCATGGAGTTCCTGAGCCAGTCACCGGACTGATCATTGCCATGTTTGTTTTGTTCATGCTGATTAGTGGCACAAAAACAATTGGTTTTTTTGCTTCAAAAACTGTTCCTTTAATGTACGCAACTTATTTGTTCTCATCGTTTTTTATTATTTTTGCAAATATCCCAGCACTCAAAAATGCAATCATTTCAATTTTTACTCATGCATTTTGTCCAACTGCAGCCGTTGGTGGATTTTTAGGATCAACAGCTCTTATCGGACTTCGTCAGGGAATTTTTAAAGGTGCTTTTACGACTGAGGCCGGCGTAGGAACTGCGGCAATTCCTCATGCATACTCAGACACTGACAACGCTACCAATCAAGGGATCTTGGGAATGTATTCAATTTTTATGAATACTTTTTTATCTATGATTTCAGGACTTGTTGCCCTGGTCACTGGCGTATGGACCATGGGAAAAGTTTCTAATGATTTAGCTATGCATGCTTTTAAAATTGCACTTCCAACTTTTGGTACATTTGCACTGACTACAACGGTGACCATGTGCATCATTGGGGCGACACTGGGTAATAGTTTTAATGGCAGTAAATGTTTTGGATTTTTAACGAATAATCGTTGGTTAACTATTTATTATGGCTTTGTCTGCTTCTTTATTTTCCTGGGAGCAATCGTTGATACTCCAATGCTGTGGGACATTGCTGATTTAATTTTACCGCTTATCGTTTTGCCAAACATTGCAGGACTTTTTATTTTAACGCTGCGACACAGAAAAGAGCTATCAGCTTAAAGCTGCTGACGAGAGTCATTTTGTAAAATTTGATCAACGCTAACCACTTCGTCTTGCTGGTGCGCTTGAAATCCAAGCTGAACTATTTCATCAAGTAAATCCATTGGCCTAAGGCCTTCTTCTGCGGCTTGGTGAAACAAACATGTTGCAGGTGTCAACGCAGGAAGCGTGTTGCATTCTAAAATCACCACTCGCTTTTTACCCGTTGGTGACTGCTGAGCTGTTTGGAAAAAACAATCGATGCGAGAATAACCAGCGCATGTCATAGCTACGTAAGCATCCTTAACTGTTTTTTGAACCAGTGCGATATCTTCTTTAGGCAACCTTGCAGGAGTTTGATTTTCTCCCGCTCCTGGTAAAAATTTTTCTTCGCTGCTTAAAATTCCAGCTTTCGCAACAGATTCACTTGGCGCAAGAGCTCGTGGATTTTCATTTCCAACGACCCCAACGGTTAATTCCATACCAAAGATTCGCTCTTCTAAAAGAGCCGACTGCTTTTGTGCAAAAATAGTTTGCAGAGCATCGCGCAGTTCTTGCTCATTTCTTGGAGAAGACACCATCACGCTGCAGCCATCGTCATGAGGTTTGACAATACATGGAAATCCAACGTTTTTAATGAATGCGCTGACCCCTTCCATGTTTTTTTGTTGCCAATCTGCTTTTGAAAGTAGCAGTGACTGTGGTACTTCAAACCCCTGAGCTCGCAAATATTGCCCTGTTTTATATTTATCCATGCATAAAGCGCTGGCAAAAACTGATGGGCCGTTGTACGGCAAGCCGAGCATTTCAAGCGTTCCTTGAACTATGCCATTTTCACCCGGACCACCATGCAAAGCAATAAAAACAAAGTCGGCGACGCTTTTCAAGTCAGACCAAGCAATTGGTTTTGCTTGCGCAATGTTTGCCTGAACTTCACGCGTGGATGTGTGCACAAGCAAACGATTGTCCAAGATATGAAGCTTCATGTCGCTATCAACAAATACTGGAGTGATGTCATATTTTTCTGGAGACAGCTTATAACAAACGTTCCGGCCGGAATTAAACGAAGTTTCTTTTTCATTGCTCGGACCACCAAGCAAAACAGCAACACGAATTTTTTTAGATTCAATTTGTTTTTTCACTTGTTTTTCCATGTTATAACTTTTCAATTCAGTTTTAATAAGGTGATTGATAAGCTGCGCGTGTCCTATGCCAACTTCGGCTGCTTGCCGAAATAAAAATGTGGCAGGCCCCATGCCAGACAAAGGATTACTATCAATTATGACCACACGTTTATCTGCCGTTAAAAATCCATCAATGCGTGCCATGTTTGTAAACTGCAACGCCTGCATAGCTTTTACACAGGTGTCTTGAATCAATTGTAGATCTTGCGCGCCACATGAAGCTGGTGTTCTTTCATTTGCTGCACCAGGCATATATTTTTGCTGATAATCAAAAATTTCAGCACCCTTTTGCAGTAAAATTTCTGTTGGCGGCAGTGGCAGGAATTGATTATTAATGTAATCAGTTAAAATGATGCAGGTAAATTCCATGCCTATAATTTTTTCTTCGATCAAAACTCCTTGACCGACAGATCCACTGATAAAGCATGCTTTTATTACAAACTCTTGTAGCTTTTCTGGCTCATGTACCACAAAAACACCAAAGCTTGAACCTTCGTTTTGAGGTTTAACAACTACAGGAAAAGTTATATTTTTTTCTTCGAATTTTTTTTGAATTTGTGCTGCATCGTATGATTTTACTTCATGAACTGTTAACCCAAAACATTTTGGAGTCTCAATTCCATTCAGATGCAAAAAATGATTATGCAAAAGTTTATTCATACCAAGAGAGCTGCCAAAAACTTTTGAACCAAGATATGGAATTTTAAGGAGTTCCAGTATCGCTTGCAGCCTGCCATCTTCAGCGTATTTTCCATGAGTTGCTATGTAAACGAAATCCACAAGACTTGGTAAGTCGTCCCAGATAATTTTCTGAGCTTCTTTTTCTAGTCTATGCTCAAAATCAGCAATTTTTCCACGATATAAAAAAGACCAAGGCAGCAAATATAAATCGCCTGCTGCTGTTTGAAATATTGGTAACACTTTAAAAAGTTGCGTGTCTAAATGATCACAAATTGTTCTGCCAGAATTAAGCGATACTTCTCGCTCAATAGACTTCCCGCCAAGCAGCACACCAACTTTTAACATGTCTTACCCCAATATGATCACTATGAAAAAACTTATAAGATCTACTTTTTAGTGTACAGAATTCATGATCTTTTTCAAAAAAACATCTACTGGCTATGCAATAATTGATTTTGACTTTTGACACATGAACTCTATACTTTTATAAAATTCATCTACCATCGTTACTTTTTTCATCTTATAAATTTTGAGAAATTATATGAATCGATCTATGAAATTAATGACTATGATTTGTTTTTTTAGCTCACTGGTTAGCGCTAGTCAACAAATCAACCCTGTAAGGCACAGCAGCTCAATTGCTCAAGTACGTGCTGCTTTTGCATTAAGCTCAATAGAGCAAGAAACACTTTTAGGCCCTAAAGACTCAATTGCAGCGTATCACCAAGCTTACTGTCGTGAAGAAGAGTTACGTGAAGAAGGGTTAAGAAACGATCGGAACAAGGATCTTGTTGCCATGACGACAGCCAAGCACAAAAATCTTAAAAAAATAGTGAAAACTTTAGAATCAATGACAGAAGAAGAGCTAAATAAATATAATCAAAATGGGCAAACAGCTGCCCACAGTCTAACGTCGGTACACTGGCATAAAGATGTAATAGATGTTGCTATTGCAAAACACGTCGATCTAACAAAACAATCAACAAGCGAGGATCTTCATCCTGGCTCAACGCTTGCCCACAATGTTGCCGGATTATTGTACCATCGCAATAAAAATCGTGCTGGTTGCTCTGACAGTGTTTATACCAAAAACAGCATACGATGCTTACATCAATTGTGGGCCGTAGACAATGGCGCGCATTTTAATTTACTTGCAAGATCAAATTCTAACGAAAAATTTGGCTTTTCAGTATGGGACTTTCTGCATCTGTCTGGTCATTTAAATGAATTCCTTGAACCGTTAGAAAGTCACATACATGTACCAAGAAAATATCGAATATCGTATCGAGAATACTATGTATCTAAGCAAAAACCTGAAGATCAACAATCCTAAACGACCATTTATTTATAACGCTTCTTAAAGAAAGTTTGTATGAAAAAAAGTAATAATTATTTGGTATGGATTGACCTTGAAATGACAGGCCTCGATTACAACAATGATGTTATCTTAGAGATCGCAACCATCATTACTGACAACGATCTTAATATCATCGCAACTGGTCCAGACTTAGTCATTAAACAGCCTGATGAAGTTTTAGAAAAAATGAATGCTTGGTGTGTTGAGCATCATGGCAAAACTGGACTGACTCAAAAAGTTAAAGACTCTACAATCACCATGGAGCAAGCAGAAGAAGAAACTTTAAAATTTTTAGAAATGTATTGCGAAAAAGGCTCTTCTCCACTTTGTGGCAACACTGTATGGTTTGATAAAATTTTTCTAAAAAAAGAGATGCCGCTTATTGTCGATTTTTTGCATTACCGCGTTGTCGATGTTACAGCATTTAAAATTATGCTGAGCAGATGGGCTGGGAAAAAGATTGAATACAAAAAAGTAAATTCTCACAGAGCTTTAGATGACATCAAAGAATCGATTGAAGAATTAAAGTTTTACCGCGCAAATTTTATTACGATTCCTGAAAATTTACCTAAACAGGATCAATTGTAAAATAAACAGATGATTTCATCTTATAATTTTTAAGGTCAGAAAAAAGCTCGATCATAGAGCTTCTAGAAAAAGATTTTAAGAATAATTTTTGACAGTAAACCGTTTTAATTTTATAAATCATTGCTGGAATTGGCCCTAATATTTGCACGTCAAACCCTTGTTGCTCTGCACATTGGCGCAACATGGCTGCAAACCTTTTCGCATCTTGTTCAACCATTTTTTGATCAGACCCTTTTAATTCAATTTCAGCAATGTGTTTGTACGGAGGATACTGCGCATCAACTCTATTTTGAATTTCTTGATCATAAAAAGTTTGATACTTAGTTTCGTCCACAAATCCAAAAATCTTATGCTCATCAAACGCCTGAATAATCACGGTGCTTTCCTGCGACTGTCGACCAGCGCGTCCTGCAACTTGAATTAATTGCTGCAAAGCTGTTTCTGCAGCATTGTACACGGGAAAGTGTAAGTTTAAATCGGCCCACAAAACTCCAACTAAAGTAACTCCTGGAAAATGATATCCCTTGGTAATCGATTGCGTTCCTACCAAAATATCGATAGACCCTTCTTGCATTTCTTCAACGGTATTTGCCCAACTTCTTTTTTTCACGGTTGTATCTAAATCTGCGCGCTCAATGCGAGCTTGAGGAAATAATTTTTGCAAAATTGAAACTACTTGCTGCGTGCCAATACCTTTTTTTAAAAACTCTTCATGACTCACACAACAGCTAGGACACGAAGGAGGCATGAAAGATTTATACCCACAATAATGGCACAGTAACGAATCATCTTGATGTAGCGTCAAGCTTACTGAGCATTGACTGCATGAAAACACAAAGCTACACGGACACTGCACAAAAAAACTATATCCGCGACGATTTAAAAAAATAATAGTCTGCTCTTTTTTTTCCAAACGATCTTGCATTGCCTTAAGCAGTTCATCAGTAATCCAAAAATGTTTTCGTTTCTTTTTTGTTTTTAAGGAAGCGAATTGAATTTTAGGAAAGTTGCCCGAAAAACGGTTAAGCATGGTCAGAAGTGTCCATCCACGCTTTTTAACATTCCATAAAGATTGAAGTGATGGTGTAGCAGAACCAAGCACAACAGGTACCCCGTACATTGCGGCTTTTAAAATTGCCATATCGCGAGAATGAATTTTAGGATGTTTTTTTTCTTGGTATCCATGGTCATGCTCTTCGTCAACAATGATTAAACCTAGATGAGCTATCGGCAGTAGAATTGGCATGTGAACGCCTATGATAATGATTGGCTTTTGTTCAAGCAAACATTGCCACAGCAGTCGCTTTTGCCCAATGGGTGCTGCAGAGTGAAATCCTATGACAGGAATTTGGGCAAAGTATGAAGCAAATATTTTTTCAAACCGTAAAGCCAAGGCAACTTCAGGTAAAAGAAGAATCACTGCTTTACCCTGACTTATCGCATCTTGTGCAAGCCGTTTATAAATTTCTGTTTTTCCAGAACCGGTGACACCATGAAGTAAAAACGTTTGATGTTTTTTACCAGAAACATAAGGCGCCACTTGATCGTAAGCAGCTTGCTGCTCATCGGTAAAAGAAACTTGCTCACCGTGAGTAACAGACTGAAGAGGCGTAGCCATATCTTTTATTTGTTCTTTTTCTGATAAAAATTGCTGCAAGCGCTGCAAAAAATATAAAGAATCTGTCTGAGAGTAGTTGCCAATCGTTTCAATAAATGAAGCGTACAAAGTATCTTTAGGAAATGGATAGACCGAGTCAATTGGCTTGATGATAAAACTATATTTTTGCTGCGGATCTGCAACTTGAGACACAACCGCAGGAACAACGCGACTGCCTAACGGAACTTTAACAAGAACCCCTGGAGAAATTTGATGCTGCAGCTCACTGGGCACACTGTAGGTAAAAAACTTTGAAGCGTAGTGCAACAAACGGACATGTATGATCATAGTTTTATTTTTCCATCGCCCATAGGCTGCATTACCATTTAGGATAGACCGATTTTATATTCATACCATTATACAACGTATGAAAGTAAGCAGCATTGCGCAATCGAATTAATTCAATTTTATAAACATAATTTGCCAATTTTAAATCAATCCAATCAGTATGAAGCAGATCTTCGTACTCATTTATTTTTTTCTGGTCCTGCTTAACTATGACAATAAGTTCTTTAAGACCTGTCACATCTGACTGATGAATGCCACAATCTTTTAGCAAGCAAACAATATCTTCGCCTTGGTTAATGCAGTCCCATAGCGTAGACCATCTTTTTTTTAAATTTTGATGGAATACTGCAACATCGTTATTCAAATCATATTTTTTTATATAAGAATACAGATCAGCATAATCTTGATGATATTTTTTCAGCTCTTCAATGTTTTTTTCTAAATCAGAGTCTGCGATCTCTTGGCGTCGTTGCAATCTTTTAAGCTTTTTTAAAGATTTTTTTAAAGCTTGATTGTCGCTTCTCATCTGCGCAATTAACTCGTCAGACGGGGTGTTTATCAATAAAAAAAGATGGTTCATTGTTGCACCATCAGTAAGCAATTTTTTTTGTTTCATAGAAAGAAAAAAACTGAGTGATTCTTGATAGTTCTTTTGAATTTCATCGACAGAACGTTTCTGAGCAGACAGAGATCCGCCCAAAATACACAAAATAAAAATGATTCTAAAATAAAACTTTTGAAACACAAAAAACCCTAATTTTTACCATGTTGATATAAATATGCTACATGTAAAAATTAGTATAACACCGACAAAATCTTAGTCCAAAAAAGCTCTGAAAGTAACGCCAAAGAACTATTTTAGGATTTGTACATAATCGCTTCTTGAATATGTTTGCTGTCTATTTTTTCTGAACCATCCACATCAGCAATGGTTCGAGCAATTTTTAAAGTTTTATGATAACTGCGCATGCTTAAATTCAATTTTGCAAAAGCTTTTTGCATAATAATTTCTGCTTCAGGCGTCAGTACACAATAAGTTTTTACTTCTTGTGCTGTCATCATACCGTTAGCTTTACCTTCAACTCCAAAGCGTTGCAGCTGAACATCGAGTGCTTTTTTAACGCCAACCTTTAAAAATTCAGAGCTAATTTCATCAGCTTTGTTATCACGAGTTGCATCCTGATAGCTCACTGCTTGCACTGAAACTCGAATGTCGATTCGATCCAAGAGTGGTCCAGAAAGTTTATCTTGGTATTTTTGAATTTGCGCCTGTGAGCATGTGCATGTTTTAGTCGTGTCGCCCAAGTAACCGCATGGACAAGGGTTGAGCGCTGCAACAAGTAAAAATGATGCTGGATATTGCACTGATTGTTGTACACGTGCGATATCTGCAACACGGTTTTCAAGCGGTTGACGAAGTGCTTCAAGCACATCGCGCTTAAACTCTGTCAGTTCATCTAAAAATAAAATGCCATGATGCGCAAGGCTCACTTCACCTGGCTTAGGAAATGTGCCACCGCCGATAAGTCCTGCTTGCGATACTGAATGATGTGGACTTCGAAAAGGTCTTTGAACAACTAACGATTTATTTCCAAGCTTTCCACTAATTGAATAAACTTTGGTGGTATCAATAATTTCATCAAAGGTCATATCGGGCATGATGGTCAGAAGCCTTTTTGCAAGCATTGTTTTTCCAGATCCAGGAGGCCCAGAAAATATTACATTATGCCGCCCTGCTGCTGCAATTTGTAAAGCTCTTTTTGCCCAAGCTTGACCTTTTACGTCTGCAAAATCGAGCTCTGTTGTTTTTTGAGAATTAATAAATTCAGAAACATTTGTTTTGGTTGGAGTTATGCTTGACTCACCGTTTATGTAATGAATTAAATCGACCAAGCTACTTACGCCGATAACATCTACACCTTCAATAAGTCCTGCTTCTGCTGCATTTTCTTTAGGTAAAATAAGACGTTTTTTCCCTAAGCGTTTTGCATCGCATGCAATAGAAAGTGCGCCTTGAATTGGATTAATTTTACCATCAAGCGACAATTCGCCAATGATAATTGTTTCCTCTAAAAATGACTGCGAAAGCTGGATCATGTTGCCTGCTTTTAAAATTCCTAAAGCAATAGGAAGATCGAAGAGCGTTCCCTCTTTTTTTAAATTAGCAGGAGCTAAATTAACGGTAATCTTTTTTTCAGGCATACGAAAACCAGAATTTTTTACGGCAGTAAGTACTCGTTGTCGACTTTCTTTAATGGCAACATCGGGCAAGCCAACTATGAAAAAATTGATAAGTCCAAATGCTAAGTCAACTTCAACATCAACTTGATGAGCATTGACTCCTATGGTGGTCGCAGAAAAAATTTTTGTATGCATAAAAAGATCTAATTTTTTTGAATTTTGTGTAAACTACCAATACATAAACAGCTCAGAACTACTCACACGAAATTAAAGATATCATTTTTGAAACAGTTAGAAAAGTTATAAATATAAAAAAACGCAACTGCGCTCATGTTTTTTAACAAAATGAATGCTCTCAATTAAGGATGAATACAATGAACAAAATCTTTCACATTCTC
>JAPLIQ010000011.1:0-10000 GCA_026389025.1 Candidatus Babelota bacterium | reverse complement strand
ATTCCCTTATAAAGGAAAGCGAAGAACCAGAGTTCTGGAAAAATCCAAACGGCACTCAAGTATTAAAAGATCTACAAAAGATCAAAAACATTTCAACGCAATATTATAGCGTTATTAAAAGCTACACAGAGCTTGGTGAGCTTCTCGATCTTTTTGAAAATGATGAAACTGAAACAGCTAAACTTGAAATTGAAGTTAATAGACTCATTAAACAAACGCTCGCATTTAAGATAGACCTACTACTGACCGAAGAATACGATCACTCTTCTTGCTTTCTAACTATCAACTCAGGAGCTGGAGGTACAGAGTCTCAGGATTGGGCAGACATGATACTGCGAATGTATCTTCGATTCTGCGAACAAAATAAACTTCAGGCGTCTATTCTGGAATGTCAGTCGGGAGAAGAAGCAGGGGTCAAATCTGCTACGCTCTATATTAAAGGAAACAATGCGTACGGACTTCTCAAAAGTGAGCATGGAATTCACCGCCTTGTCAGAATTTCACCATTCGATGCAAACAAGCGTCGCCACACTTCATTTGCCTCAGTTACTATAACGCCAGAGCTTCCGCCAACTGAAAAAATAGAAGTTGAACCAAAAGACCTGCGCATTGACACATACCGCGCAAGTGGAGCTGGAGGTCAGCACGTTAATAAAACTGAATCAGCTGTTCGCATCACGCACCTGCCTACTAACATTGTTGTCCAATGCCAAATTGAACGTTCACAAATTCAAAACCGTGAAACAGCTATGAAAATGCTTATGGCAAAATTACGCCAAAAGCAACGCTTAGAGGAACAAGCAAAAACTGTTGTTGAAAAAAAGAAAGCAGAATGGGGCTCTCAAATTAGATCCTATGTGCTTCATCCTTACAAAATGGTTAAAGACCATAGAACCGATGTTGAACATTTTCAGCCAGAGCTCGTACTCGATGGTGACTTGATAGGTTTTATTGAAAGTTACTTAGTTGCACAAGGCGCTGCATAAAAACAAATGGCCACACTGTAAATAAACAATGTGGCCATAATTACTCATACTTATTAATGAATAAATAGCAGTTATTTTTTTATAGTCAAGCTTATTGATGTAATAAATTAATTAACTGAGCTTGAGACTGAATCAAATTATGCTGTTCAGTTATTAAATTCGAAAGATAGCCAGGAACATACGTAGCCGTATCTTTCTTGTACCTCTTTACTGATTTACTAATTTTTTCATTTAAAGCTGCTTGATTAGATTGCAATTGTTTAATAATTGCATCTTTTTGGGCGCTCGACTGTTTACCTTTGCCTGGTGGAGTTATTGCAGGATATTGCAGTAAAAACAGTTGGGGGATCTTGCCTGCAGAAACTTTTAGCGGATGCACTGCGTTGCTAAAACCAGAACCAAACAGTAGCATGCCATCAATAACAGCTCCTTTAGGGAGTGACACTGCGCCAAACGTACTGACCTTTCCAGCTCCCAGCAAAGTTCCTGTTTTGTTGTAGACTAAATATGTTAGATCGGCAAGCGTTGCTGAACTTGACGTTGCTGCCAGTGGCTTACTTAAAACTATATAAACACCATCGGTCAAACTCTCCAAGCTTCCTTCTTTTTCAAGAATCTTAGCGCTTCCATCTAAGCTGCAAACAATCGTTGTCGAAAAGGAAGTCGGCTTTGATGCTTGAGTTGAAATGAGCATGATCTGTAAATCATTTTCTAGCTGAGCTTTATGCAGAGGAATTCCAGCACTTACTAAACCTTTTCCTATGTTTTTATGTACATAATGAGAAACATGCTGCGTCTCTGATGATAATGGTAACAGTTGATGCTCTTGAGGAGTTGGTAGCGCTCCCACAGAAGTAACCGGATTCCATACAGCTGGGCTGTGACACATAAATAAACTCACACTTGAATTATTCCATGGAACCCAACTTGCTTCAACGAAGCTACCTTTACCATTGCCTAAAGCAAAATGCATTTTGCTTGGTTCGTCCTTTAAACTATCGTTACCCGCCACATTATTCTCACTCAGTTGATTACCAACCAAATCATAAACTGCATAATCAAAGCTCACAGCGCCATGCTTTCCTGATTTTTGATGTTGTATATCTAGGTTCTTACAAAGCATCAAAAAACCACTATCCAGATGCGCACTCGGCAATGAAATGTTTACCGCAGAAAAAGTAGAGTTATTATCATTAACCGCAACATTTAATTGGCTACATGTGCTGCTCGGATCTACTAAGAATGGAACAATGCTTGAACTTTCTTTTACAATATCTGGCATAGATTTAAAAGACGCGCCTTCCAATATTTTTCCTGCCGACAATGTAAGCATCCATATCGTTATAAACCTTAGACCTTTTTTCATCAGACTCTCCTTTATTAAACAAAAATTTTTAGACATCAAACTTTAGTACATTGAATTAATACCAACATCTCCTCTTTACACAAATGCCAGTATCATCATCCATAAAGCATGTGAAGCGTAAACTCCAAACCAAAATGGATAATACTTTTTATCTTTTTTTACAAAGTAAGAAAAAGCACCAGCAAGAACTAACCAAAATGTTATCGAAACAGACATAAGCATCGACCCAACAACTGTAAACGGCTCACTGATAACTTTTCGAAGAATAAGACCAAAGAGCATTCCGCAAAGCACAACACGATGATTATATTTTCCATGCTGAATCATCCAGTCAAAACCCTCAGACGATTGCGCCATTAAAGAATTAGATCCTAGCTGAAAACTATGAGCATACCACCATATAATGAACCCTGAACTGATTGCTGCTACCATAAATCCTAAAACTTGATACCTTAACAGCCTGCTATAAGCAATGTTAGACAAAGCGGCCAGCTTACAGGAAAACATTAAATCAACAACTATTCCTATGCATACCATAGAAAAAACAGAAACAGCTACAACGCTCGTTGATGTTACGGTATAAATATCTGCAATAGGTAAAACAATAAGCCATATAAATAAACCTAATTCTACAACCCCAACCACACCTACCATGTAGGCAGCGCTATAAGAAAGAAACAACAAAGAGCTCAAAAGATATATTTGAGCCAACCAGGAAACATTCCAAGTATGCAGCAACAACACAGACCCAATTATAGATAGAAAAAAAAGCAATCGAAAACCAACGCGTTTATATAGACGGATGAATAATTTAAAAAAATCTGAACTCATAATCTTATGCTTATGTTCTTTAAATAAAGCCAACAAACGGAAAAGAAACATTACTAAAAGTATTCCAGAACAAAACCTTATAATAAATTCCTTATCTGAATATTGCATAAAAAAATTATTCCTCAATCCATACAAAACTACTTTTCTCGACACCATGCCTACAAGCAAAGGTATTGCACTCATGCTTCCTGTTACAAATCCAATTGAAATAAGCATTGGCGCCATATGAAGCTGAGTTGCATAAGGATGTAGCCAAACACGTTGCACCAAGAGAAAGATATTCCAAGCCGTTGACGCAACAATTCCCTGCTTCATCATCGCCTGACTCGATTTTTCTTTATCAATATAAACAATGTCATGAACCAAGCGACTCATAGGAAATGGCAATTTATGCTCTACGATAAGATGATCTTTTAGAGTATATGCCATTAAAAATGCCATTGCTCCTGCACTCAGAACAAATAACGAAATAGTTCCAGCAAAAATCATAGGCGATTTCATTGACTGCATAAATGCATCTTCATGTAAAAAGTAGAAAGATGGCCAGGTTAAGCCAAGACAGGTTCCAACCATTCCACCGATAGAACCAGCAGCAATCGTAATGATAACATGTTCTCTAAACCAGCTGCGTGAAACTAGCGGCATTGCAAGCACCATGCACACAACTACAAACACAGGCGCTACCCAAGGCCCGAGCTGAGTGCTCATAGCCAGATAACTCATAATGCACGTAGACAGGCACGAAAAGAAAATGGATAAAAAAATTAACAAGATTTGCACAACTCTCTCCCTTAAAAAGATTTATTATTTCTTTTCAGATCTTAGACAATATTTTCAAAAGCAACAAAAATTTGTAAACAAAAAATCCAATGATAGCCTTTATAAAGCAGTCAACAATTTTAAAGCCGTAGGAATCCATGAAAAAAACAGCTTTCATTTTCATTTTTTTATCAACTCTTTCAGCAATCAATCCAGACAACGTGTTGTCCAACGATTTGTCACAACTCTTTGACACATCAATATTAAAAGTACCTGCTAAAGTGCAAGAGATTTTAACGTCTCATGGATTTCAAAAAGTTTGTTTTACTACGCAAGATAATTTTAAAATTTGTGGGCTGTTTCTCGATCAAAGTAAAAAGATGAAAATCAAAGGAACTATCCTTTATTGTGCAGGCTTTTACCCAGGAACAAAAGAAGGTATGACATCTTTTTATGCACTCTTGGCCGACCTGCCATACAATTTTTTATTTTTCGACGCACGCGGCCACCAAGAAAGTGACGGAAAACTTTTGTCGTATCAAAATATTAAACAATACGGATCCTCAGAATACCAAGACATAGTTGCAGCAATAGATTTTTTAAATACCTATAACACGCAGCACGAGTTGCCTCAAAGTCTTGTCATTCATGGCATTTGCTCTGGGGCTTTTCATTCTATGAAGGCAATTGATCATCTATCAAAAACCGATTGCCCACACTGCTGCAACATCAAAGGAATTGTTTTTGATAGTGGTTGGTTAAAATTAGTCGATATTGTTGAGCCAACAGTTTGCGCAGAAGTTACACATAGATTAAAAAATACCTACTTTTCATGGTTTATCAGACCAATCTGTTGGATAACTAAGCAGTTCTATCGCTTTACCTTTAAATCACATCATCTTGAATTTGAAAGCATTGAACAATGCATAACGAATGCTTCATGTCCTATATTTTTTATCCATTGCATGCATGACCCATACGTGCCGGCGGCACCTATTCAAAAAATAGCAGGGCAAATAAAACACCCCTATTCATGGTGGATTGAGCATGCAAGCCATGGGACCTATCACCTTAAAGAGCAACAAGTGTTTAAAAAAAGATTAGAAGAATTTTTAAATACGGTGATGGAGTAATCATTGTCGCTCCTCCCGAGTGTTCTGCTTTAGCAGAACGTATCGAGGGATATATGAAAATATGTCTAAACTTCATACTTCTGAAATGAGCTACCAGATAAAAAGTGCATATGAATATGAAACACACTTTGTCCAACAGAAGCGCCATTGTTTGATATAAGTTTGAATTCTTGTGATCCGGCTAAACTTGCAGAAAGTTTTTGTGCCATAAGTAGCATTGATCCGAAAAGAGCTTGATCCTGCTGCGTGCATGATTGAATGTTTGCAATGTGTTTTTTAGGGATTATAAGATAGTGAACGAGAGCCTTAGGCTGTATATCTTTAATAACGATGATATCGTCAGTTTCTTCAATAATTTTACTTGGAATTTGCCCGGAAATAATTTTACAAAAAACACAATCCTGATTCATAATCTCTCTTTTGCTACTCTTAGAATTATTAATATATAGAGCTAAAGCTAAAACAATACTGACAAAAACTATTATAACAGAATTCCGCATACCATAGCCTCATTTTTAACATTTATTAGATTTTAGGCAAAATCGTCTCATCATATACTTTTTAAAAAAAGAATCATACGACAGATTCATTCTGTTGAAAAATGTATTGCAAACTCATTGTTCAACTGAATCATTTCCAGCGACTATGCTAAATGACTTTCCAACAATCAACTAGATGATCATCTACCATTCCTATTGCCTGCATATAAGCATAGATAATTGTAGATCCTACAAAGTTCATTCCTCGTTTTTTTAAATCTTTAGATAAAGCATCACTTTGCAGAGTTTTCGTTGCAACGTCTTTTAACTCTTTTTTACGCGTTACAATAGTTTTATTCTCAACAAACTTCCACAAATATTTATCAAAAGATCCAAACTTTTTTTGAATTTTTATAAAGATCTGAGCATTTTGACGAGTGCTATAGATTTTCAATCGATTTCGAATAATATCAGGATTTAAAATTAAACTCTCTAGTTCATCATCAGACATAGATGCAACTTTTAAAACATCAAAACCATGAAAGGCTTTGCGATAACCATCTCGTCGTTTAAGAATCGTTTCCCAGCTAAGTCCAGCTTGGGCACCTTCTAAAATAAGCATTTCAAAAAGATACCGATCATCATGCAGAGCAACTGCCCATTCATCATCATGGTACTGAGCATAAAACTCTTTGCCTACACCATTTCCAAAGCATCGTTTTTTTAACATTTATAGATACTCATCATTTTTAAGTATTAACTATTTAAGAGCCTTTTAGCATATCCAAATTTGATATATTTAATATTTTATTCGATTACTTTATCAACACTTTTACTATTTTCAGTAGCAGTTTTTGACAATTCATCCTTGACAGCTTTCAGCAAGGTTTCATTAGTAGCAGCATCATTATTTGCAATAGCCATTTGTATTAATCCAAGTTTTTGTTCAGGCGTAAGCTCTAGTTGAGATTTTTTAATGCCATCACTTATTTTACGTCTATACCCATTCATATATACGTACTGTGGCTTAACAATATATTTATCGCCATTTTCATACTCTTCAACAAGAAATAAAAACAATCCAATACTTAAAAGCACCAGTAAACTTTTACATGTTTTTTCGAATATAGACACTTTTGATACCCTTATGATTAATTATTTTTGACAAAATTACGAAGTGATTAAGATTCACTTATAATTTTAAGACTTATTTTTGATTATTGCTTTGGGCATTCAATAATGGCAGTGCCATTCATTGTTTTCATAGACGTCATACGTTTACTTAAAGATTACCAGCCATTCCAGCTAGCACTGGAAAAAATGATAAACATTTTAAATTAAGTCCGTCTTCGCCTATCGGCTACGGTCGGACAAGGTACACATAATACATTATTTTTATGACTTTTTATTTTTATTGTCCAGCCGTCGTGTCTCACTACGTTCGCTTACTTTGGCGGACAGCTTTCGCTTGAGATTCCAAATTTATTTCTTCGATTAATGCTTTGGGCATTCAGTTATGGCCGTGCCAGCTGAAGCCTTGGCGAAAGCTGGTGCGCCCGAGAGGAGTCGAACCTCTGACCTTCAGATTCGTAGTCTGACGTTCTATCCAGCTGAACTACGGGCGCATATTTTTTATAGATTTCTAAGATAAAACCACGGAGTGTGGTTTTGATTGGACTGTTATTTACTCTTTAGGGGCCTTGAGCGGCGCAGCCATTCATTTTTTTCATCGACGTTGCAAGCAACTTACAGATTAAAACTATCTTCCGATAGCATTGGAAAAAATGAATGGTGGAGAGAGAGGGATTCGAACCCTCGCGCCCTGTTTCCAGAGCTCTCACTTAGCAGGCGAGCACTTTTAACCACTCAGTCATCTCTCCAAACAAATTGCCTAAATATTTCAAAAGAGCAATACTTTTTAAGAATACCGATTTTCTCGACTTTTACAAGGGAAAGATCTTGTTTTACCTTGATCTATGGTAGCCTTGAAGGCATGAAGCATTCATATCAATGAAAGGATTTTATGGCTTTAATCATTGAACTAAAAGTGGTCCCTCAATCAGGAAAACATAGTATATGCCTAGATAAATCTGGCTCTCTGAAATGCTTTGTGAAGGCGGAACCGCAAGATGGAAAAGCAAATAAAGAAGTTATAGAAGTTGTTTCAGATGCCATAGGGGTACCCAAAAGAGCCATTGAAATCATTTCTGGCTTAATAAGCCGTAAAAAAAAATTAGCAATCCAGACAGACCTAACATATGAGCAATTTTTGATAAAGATTGGGTGCGGCGTTCAGAAAAAAATGTTTTGATTTAGCGACTGTTTGTTTATATGTATTGACGGTTAAGCGGTTTTCCCGTACACTTTTTACATCCATTTGATATTTATGTGCCAAGGTGGCGAAATTGGTAGACGCACGGGACTCAAAATCCCGCGATGGCGACATTGTGTCGGTTCGAGTCCGACCCTTGGCACCATTTATTTTTCTAAAAAATAAATGTAAATATCTCAAAATAATTTCAATTTTATTTCAATATAAAAAACACTCATACTCAAACAAAACCATGTTTTCTTTGTAGGACAAATTAGGGAAACGAGAATGAACAACTTCAACGATTTAATGTCATCAGAAATAGACCAACTGGCTACAGCTCTTGCAAAAGCGCAAGGAGAAATGGCAGTAGCAGGAAAAAATCAAAAGAATCCTTTTTTTAAGAGTACCTATGCTGACTTTGAAGCAATAATCAACGCTTCTCGTCCATCGCTGAGTAAATATGGTTTGAGCGTGGTGCAACCACCATTTATATCTGAAAATTCTACTTCAACATCTGAGTCAAGCAGTCAAATTGGCAATTCATATTTGGTTACGATATTGATGCATTCATCTGGACAATGGATCAAATCTATTGCTCGACACAATCCACCAAAAAATGATATTCAAAGTCTTTCAAGCTACAACACATATTTAAAGCGTATGTGCTATACATCGCTTATTGGTGTAGCAACGGGAGATGATGATGACGGAGAAGCTGCAGTTTCACATACAAGATCAAATAATTTTTAAACATTTCAATCTTGTATAATTTTTCAAACTAATTGCTACCGTTACTCTTGGACTGACCAGGGACTGCAAGCTTATTTAAATGATTCAAAATATTTTCTAAACTACGAATTGAATAGTATCCGTCATAGATACGAGAAAGCAGGTTTTCCTTTTTTCCTTCCTCCGCTAAATATTTCTTTATACGTCCATCAGAATCTTGACCACTGTAGATTCTTAGAATTTCTTCTATTAATTTTTCTTTACGCTCTTCTTCTTCAAGCATTGCTGGAATATTTGCTATTACCTTTTCTGCAGCCACTTCAGCAGACTTTGCTTCTGAAAATGTACCAGCTTCTGTAAGTCTTAACGCTAAAACATAATAATTTATTGCCTTAGAGTAATTCTTTGCATCGCAACGTCGATTTAATTTTACTATTTTTCCTGCTATAACCGCACGATAAACTGATTCTGAATGTCCAAATATATCTTGAGCATTTTCTGGGCAAGAAGCTACACTTTTAACATCTTGGGCTGAATCTTGGTGGCAAGATCCTACAGCTTGCTCTGCTGCCAAAGGATAGATTGGCATAGCAATATGACGCAAAAGCGCGCCTTCTTTAATTCCTTGAATTGGATCTTGGTAGCAATGCACTACTGCTAATCTTTTAGTAGGTGCACCAAGCGTAAGTACAGCAGGACGAGGGCGACCAGCAAATGTTCTTGTAGTTGTAACAGGAATACTTGTCTTAGTCTCAGAAGCCATAATTTCTAAACACATAAACGAACAAGCAAACAACAACACAGTATAATTGCTTAATGTCTGTGAAAAAAATCGTAAAAAACTATTATTCGAAATCAAATTTGATTCTTTCATTAAATCTCTATTGTTTTAAATTTATTATAAATACAGGTATGTTTTCAGTTTGCCATGTTTACGGGCTTTTTGCAAGAAAAACCCTTTTGCAAAAGGGTTTTTGGCTGGCTTGGAAATGATTTTTAAGAGATCGAAATGTTTACAATCATGCAACGATTACAGATTGCAGAGTGTTTTTTACTTTATTTTTTTTGAGCTTGTTCTAGTTTTTTTACTATAAAATCATGCTCTTGTTGCTTTTCGGCAATTCTTAAAGTCTTGAATTTCTCGCTTTCTTGAACTGCGCTATCTATTTTTTTATTGTATTGAAAGCAAGGATTCATAAAAAGCTGTAGATGTAACAGGCTTAAACAAATGATTAAATTATTTATTTTACTAAGCATAGGTTTCCTTATAGCTACGACATAAAACAAAAATCATCACAATTTTTTCATTAAGTTTTAGTAAAAAAGCCCCATTTTTTCATGAGGCTTTTTTTAGTAAAATTTGATTTAGTTTTTAAATTCCAATTGCTAAATCATTAAGATTC
>JAPLIQ010000019.1 GCA_026389025.1 Candidatus Babelota bacterium | reverse complement strand
TTTTCATTTTCATCCAAAAGATTTACCAGTAAATTTTTAACCACAAGATTGTGAGCAGGATAGCTATCAACAGCCATTGCTTGATCTTTTTGTATCCATCCTGGAAATCCATGCCACCCAAGTGGAACTCTGTAAAACTCTTGCTGTGGAGCATTTATTTTAATCCATGCTTGTCCTCGTTCATCAATTAATTCTTCACGCGCAATAATATATTCACCAAGTAAAATCTGTGTAATTTGAAGTGGGTTTTTGACGTCTGATGTTGGCAGCTTTAGATCATGAGCGTTTGCTTGTGGTAGTGCCCGTAAATCTGCAACCGAACTAGTTAGGATCATTTTTTGTGGGTAATCGCTTGTGCAGTTTATGGTAAAAGCTGTAGCAAGCAGTAATGAGCAGATATGTAATGTAAGCATTCAATTCTCCGTTTTTGATTTGTTCATATGATAAAATTTTTCTTAAGCATGCAAAATAAATCCTGAAAAAATCAATATACAGTTTTTATTTTTTTAGTATTATTCATGCGTCAATAAGAAATTTAAAACCATAATAAAAAAGTGTAAATAGCATGAAGTTACTTTCAAAATTTTCTTTTATATTTTTAATAATTATTCAATCTTTTCATAGTCTTGCTCAGCCAACCTGCTCGCAAAAAGATCCTTTGCTTGCAGTTTTAATCATGGTTAAAAACGAAGCAGATGTTATGGAAAGAACGTTGCTTCCATACCTTGATGCGGGGCTTAAGCATTTTCTTGTTTTAGATACTGGTTCAACTGATGAGACGGTAGAAGTAACCAAACAAATTTTTGAAGCTTACGATGTGCATGGCTTCATAGTAGAACAACCATTTGTTGATTTTGCTACTTCGCGAAATTATGCCATTGATTGTGGCGAAGAACTATTTCCAGAAGCAAAATTCTTTTTAATGATTGATGCAGAATGGTATTTAAACGATGTGCCAGGTTTGATTGATTTTTGTAAACTTTTTCGTCATTTTCCTGCAACAGCATATTTAATGTGTCTTCATAATAATCATTTTTCTAAAAATTATTTGTGTCGTTTGTGGAAGCCTAATCATGGTATTCGATTTGAAGGTGTTGTGCATGAGTATCTTAATAAAATAGGGACTATAAAAGTTCCAGAAGAGATTTATTTTAATTGGGATCCTACGGAGCGTGGTAATGCAAAAACACATAAACGATTTTATCGAGATATAGAAATTCTTTTAAAAGAGCATGAAAAGCATCCGCACGATCCAAGAACTCTTTTTTATCTCGGTCAATCATATGCTTGTGTTGAGGATTATAAAAATGCAGCTTTTTGGTATCAAAAGCGATCGCAGAGATCTGTGTGGGATGAGGAAGATTTTATGACATGGTACAGGCTTGGTGATGCGTATGATCATTTAAATGATTGGGATCAAGCGTTGTATTACTATCTTAAAGCTTATGATATGAGACCTGGCCGTATTGAGCCTCTTATGAAAATGGCCAATTATTATTTAAAAGTTCTTGATTTCCAAGCAGCATTTTATTTTGCAAAGCTTGCAGTAGATACTCCTGTAACTACTGATTTATTATTTGTTGAACGTATTGCCTATGATTTTGATCGATATAATATTTTGGGCATTGCTGCATGGTATGTTGGAGAGTATGAAGTTGGCGAGCAAGCCGTTCTTCAAGCGCTACAGCATTCACCTAATGCTACGCATTTGCATTTTAATTTGTCTTTGTATGAAGGCAGAAAGGGAACCTGAAAAAATAATAAGGTGTAATTAAATTTAAAAGATTTAAAAAATGTTTGTTGTTTCAATAAAAAAAGGAAGCTGTAATGAAATTTAAAGTTATAAAATTATATCTCATACTCATGAGTGGTCTCGCTTACGGATGCTGTGTAACTGATTGTCCTGAGCCGGATAAATCATGCGAGACACCATGCTCATTGAGTAAAAACACATGGTTGCCTCGTTCATTTACATCATATTCTTACCGAGACATTTCTCAGGCTCAGTATACCTATGTACCTGACTTTGAGGGCAAAGAGCATCGTATTAATATTTCAATATTTACTGAGTACATGC
>JAPLIQ010000028.1 GCA_026389025.1 Candidatus Babelota bacterium | reverse complement strand
GATCGACTGTACGTTGAAAAAGCTGATGGTAATTTGAGACGAAGTGCTCAGACGGTTTGTTATCATATTTTACATACGATGACGACGGTTATGGCGCCGATTCTTTCTATGACTGCTGAGCAGATATTTGATGAGTATCGCACAACGCAAGACTCAATTCATTTACAGGATTTTGCCGATACTCAGACTCTGTTTGAAGGCGTGATGCGAGCATACCGCTTGAGCGAGCAACCGTACCTGCGCCATGCGGGTGATGATAGCGCGTCAGCACAGTCTGAATTTATGGCTGCATGGGATAAGCTGTCTCTGATTCGATCTACGATTTTAAAAGCGCTTGAGAATTTGCGCGAGCAGGGCGTGATCAAACATTCACTAGACGCTGCACTGCGTCTGCACGTGAGCCCAGAATTTGCCGGATTTAAAGATATTGAGCATTTCCTTCGTGTCTTGTCTGGTCAAACGCCGCAAGCATTTTTCAAAGAATATTGCATCGTTTCCCAGGTTGAAATGATGGATAAGCCGGATAGCTTCATGCTTGAGGTTTTCCCAGGCGTTTTCCTGGCGGCGAGCAAAGCTGCGGGAGCAAAATGTAACCGCTGTTGGCAATGGTCGACTGATTGCAGGACTGAACTATCTGGTGAAACAGCTGGGGATGGACTTTGTGGCCGTTGTGCTGCGATTTTAAAGCCGTAGCCTACACTGGCACGCTCAACTTTTCTGACTGAACTTTACAAATAATCTGAGTTCTATAATTTCCCCGCCGGCTGGAAGCCCGGCTATGCGGGGAAATTATAGAACTCTTTGTCTTTTTTATATCGTTTTTAGCATTTATAAGGATGTTTTATAGATTGATCTACAAGGATTTATAAGGATTTATAAGGAGTACCTAAGAATGATCTACAAGGAATTATAAGGAATTCATCAAAGTAAAAAGGGCAAACTGTTGATTTTTTAGCTTTGTAAGGGGTATTCTTGAGATATGTTGAATTTTATGGAGGGGTTAGGTTCATGAAAAAGATATATTTTCTAATCATTGCTTTAGTGTTTGTGCAGGTCTATCAGTCACTTATTCCGTCTGTTGGCTCTCCTGCTCGCACAGTGCAAGTTTCTCGGCCAATTGCGACATCAACCAAAACATATAAACAGCAAGCTCAGGATGCATTAGATGATGTATTAAATGTAGAAATTGATTATTTCTCGCAGCAACCGCAAAAAGATTCTTTGGTCTATTCTGATTCTGATGATGAAATTGATGTATCTGAAGATTCTGATATTGGAGTAGCAGTATCTGAATTTGAAGAAGAGGGAGAGGAGTCTGAAGAAAGTCAGATACAAGCAGCAATAAAAAGAATTGAAGAAATACACAAAAGGTTAACGATTGAAAATTTAAGGTATGCAGAAATTATGCAAAAAATACATTCTTTGGATATGAAAATGAAGATGCTCATAAAACAAAGAAGAGAATATGATTATGATAACAAAATTAAAAAATTAGAAGAAATGGTCAAGGAGTTATCTTTGGCTAGAAAAAATATAGATGAAATAGATCAAATACATAAACAGATCAGTGATTTAAAGAAAAGTGAATATGTTTTAACTGATGAAATTATCAAAATATCTGATGCTAAAAGAATATTAACACGTGAAAGTAGAAGATTAGGTGATTTAATAATTCGATTAGAAAGTGATAGGGATGAATTACAAAATGAAGTATTTGATAGAATAAAAAATCTTAACTAATTAAGAATTCATATTTTTAGATTTTATAAAAAAAGGGGATAGAGATGAAAAAGATAATTTTAATGAATGTTTTGGTGGGTATGCAGGTCTATGCGTCAGTATCAGAAATGGCAGGGCGAGAGCTTGAGCGAGTACAAGCAGAACAAGCGGCACGAACACAAGCGGCACAAGCATCAGCTTCATCATCAGCTACTTTATTTTCTGCTACGACACCAGCTGTACCAGAAAGTTATTGGGACAGAGTAAAAAATGCGGCAAGTTATTTAAATTTTTATCAAATGTATAAGAATTATAGAGACAGTGAAGCTATAGCAATGATGAAAGAATATAATTTGAGCCCTGAACAATTAAATTACATTGTTTTAAGGTATCCAGCTTTTTATGCTTATTCTAAAGATGGACGAGATGCGGTTATAGTTTTTGCTAGAAACGAACAAGAATTGTTTCTGAAAAATAATCGATTAGATGAGATGTTGAGTAATTCAATCGATGCTAGAATTCAAACGCTTTCAGAAAAGATAAAAGAATTAAAGCCTAAAACAGGGTCTGCTTTAAGTGTTGATGGGTTAAGGGCATTAAGAAATCAAATAACAAAATTAGAAGATCAGCAATTTGCAATGCTTGATATATTTCAAGATATGCAAAAAGAAATTATTAAAGTTAAGGGACGTGCTTTAGATAGACTTTCTAGGCCACTTGAATCAAATAGATCAACACAGACAATGATCTACGGTGCTCAGCAACCTGATAGATATACTTCACCGTATAGATCACAACAGCAATCGCTGCATAGAACTGATGCTCCTGCAGCTCGATCATCTTTCTATGATGATGCCGATTTGCTGCGAAGAGAAGATGAAAATATAGCACGTCGATCTGTTGTGCAATTTAGTCGGTAACTCAATTTAAATTTTACTTTAAAATAAATAATCCCCGGTGTTTTAAGCCGGGGATTATTGTTGAGTTATATTTACGAATTATTATTTTGCTTTTTTAGCTTCACTTGCCTTTTTAGCTTCGCTTGCTTTAAGAGAGCTCGCGTTACGTTTTGCTTTACGTTTGATTCGATCTACCCTTTCAGATAGTGCTGTTAGCTTATTGCCAATTCCTTCATCGATAGATTTTACAAAGTTTTCATTAGCTTTTTTGAACTCGCCTGCCACTTGAAGATCCGTGTCAAATAATGAATAAATATCTTGTTGAGCCTTGATTAATTTTGACTTGATAGGTTCATATGCTTTTTGGTATACGGACAGTCTGCGCGAGATATCGGCTAGTTCTGTGCTCGTTGATATTTTTGCTAATTCATCAGCACCCATGTTTGGAATGTTTTTGGTCATTGTCTCGAGGACATTATCCAGATCATCAAACTCTGGTAAAAATTTACTGTTTAATTTGTCTTGTATAGCCGTTGTGTAGTTTTTAAAATCATTGTTTATCCATGTGTTAGCACTATCAGGACCGGTGACATTTGTAGGCATGGTAGGAATAGCGCTCGTGTCATATGCCTGACTTTCTGGATGGTCCTTTTTTTCTTGTTGAGCAAAAGCACTTAAAGAGTTTTGGCTAATATCTGTAGCATTAGGATATCTTGGAATTTCATTATTCATAAAGTCTACAAAGCCTTGCTCGTGCGCAGCGTTGTACTTAGCTGTATGATCTTGAAAGTCACCCATAATCTCATCGTATGGAGATACTGTTACTTTTTGCTTATCTTTTTCTGTTTCTTCTTTTGGAGCTTTGATGTCAGCTTTTTTATCTGCGGCAGGACTTGAACCACCACCACGTTTAGACGAGTCGTCACTGCTTGCTGACGCTGGAGATCCAGCTTGATTGTATCCTCCTTGGTCATAGTAACTAGGATAATCGCCGTAGTTGCCACCAGGACCATAGTTACTTGGATATCCTGAAGGTGATTGATTATAACTTGATGAAGGTCCGTAAGATTCTGAGTAACTAGACCTTGAAGAGGCTGTGCTTTTGGTTGCGTCAGTTGCATCCTTAGCAGCTTTAGTTGTTTTTGCATCAGATTCTTTAGCCATTTCAAGCGCTTCTGGGTCCCATTTGCGCAAGAATTTTTCCAGTGATGGCATTAAATTATCAATGTGACCATCAAGTGACGATAAAATAGATTTGGCTTTTTTAAGATACTTTCTTTCTTGCGCGTAGCTTGAAGGAAGTCCGAAATCATCTTCTAGTTTAAAGTCATCGTTATGCTCAGTGAGATCTTTAGCGAATTTTTTTAGATTTTTAACTAAAGTATCTTCCTCTGGTGCCTTATCTTTTTTAGATAGTTTTTCAGCTAACCGTTTTGTTTTAAGCTGATAGATTTGACGTTTCAGGTTATTGAAAGTTACTTTGCTTTTCCACTTAGTGTTAATTTCTTCTGCAGAGTCTTTAGAGCCTTCCATTTTTTGAAATAGCTCATCAATGCTTTTTGAAATCGCGCCAATGAAGTTTTGAAATGACTCAACGTCATTTCCTTCTACCGCGATAGGCGTTGCTTTTGCTTCTGGTTTAACTTCTGGTTCGACTTGTTTTGGTTGTTCTTGCGGTTGGTCAAGATGAGGTTCTACCATTTTTGCAATATTTTGAATGTCATTAAAGTCAGCTTCAGACATTGAGTTTAATGTTTGCATGAGTAAATCATCAAATGCTTTTATGTCCTCAGGTGAGCCATTTTTTTGAAGCTCTTCAATAAATCTTTGACCTTCTCTGACTTGTTCTGCAATTTGTTCTTCGCTCATGCCGCCAAAGACATCAGCAACTGATGGCATACCTTGCATTGGGCCTACGCCTGGTACAATGATCTGACTACAAAAGATAAGTGACAGTATAAACTTTTTCATAAGCAGAAAACTCTTTTTTTAATGGGATTGATTAAAAAATTGATATCTAGAAAATAACTATAGCAACTTTATTGATCTGTCGCCAGAGGGCTATGCAATGTTTTACATTTTTTTATCAGTCTTTTTATTTCTAATACCTTTTTTTATTCCTGCATTATCGATTCCATGCTCGTTTGTTTTTTTAATACCTCTCATTTTAAAATCTCAAAAAGCACCACTTACTTTCTTTGATGGATTTGCGTGGGGCATGATGGCCTTTGGAGTTCATGGCGTATGGTTTTTAGCAATGATTGCAACTAAGCCGGTAGGAGCTAGCGCAATTGTTTTGTGGATTGGCACGATAGGATGGTTGTCTTTATTTTCTGGTCTGTGGTTAAAGCTAGTTCGATTTTCATGGCTACGGTCAACGGTGCTCTTTTTTTTCTTTATCATTAATTTTTGTATGTTTCCCCTGGGGGCACTCGATGGGTATCCGTTTTTTAGTCCGCTTATACCGCTATGCTACTACCCTCAGTTTTTATGGTGCTTGAAATACATAGGAAGCATTGGAGCTTTAAGCTGTTTGATTTTATTTCAAACAAGTTTGGCTCAAACACGTTTGGCTCAAACAAGTTTGATCCAAAAAAAAATCTTACGATCAGCACTTTGTTTAACTCCTTTTCTTATCGGTCCATTTTTTTACCAAGAAAAAGTAATACCAACGCCTCACATGCAGTACATCAAACCATGGTGGTATGGACACCACAATCCTATGTTTGCCGGATATCGCATGGTCCATGACATTGGAGAAGTTATAATGGCACGCCCACAGACTGTTTGTATTTTGATGCCAGAGTCAACGTTTTGCTGGGACGTGCTGGACTATCAAAATTTTGTTCCCTTGTGGAGTGACCCTGACTGTCAAGCTACTATCATGTTTGGAGGGCACCGATGTGTCAGTGGTGAAACATTTAATAGTTTTATAGTTTTACGCGGTGGCAAGATTACGTATTGTTATGACAAACAACATTTGATGCCATTTATTGAACGGATACCAAAAGTTTGTAGTTTTTTTGGTTGTGGAGAGATTTTTATAGAGGCAGGCAGTGCGTGTGGATGCTCAGTTGACTCTCATGACACCATTGATATATGCGGGCAAACGTATCAAGTTTTTATCTGTTCAGAATTATTTTTTGAGGCAAAACCAGTAAAAGGATATCCCATTATTTTGATTTGCAATGAGTCATGGTTTTGTTGTCAGTACATGAAAGATTTGGCTGTTTTATATATTAAGTATTTTGAAATAAAGCACGATGTAAAGGTTTTATATGCAAGTACTCAAGGTAGAACTAATGTGGGAAAAGTGAATGTTGTGTAGTCATTTGATTCTGTTTTGGTATAATGCTTTTTATCTTAAATTATATTCAAGTACAAGAAGGTTGATATGAAAGTTTACTTACTAAAAAACATTGAAAAAGTTGGCATTGCTGGCGAAATTATCAAAGTAAGCGATGGTTATGCACAAAACTTTGTGTTTCCACAAAAGTTAGGCGTTCTAGTCACAGATAGCAATCTTGCTTTCTACGAAAAACGAGCAAAAACTGTTGATCAACGTAAAGAAGCTATCGAATCAGTAACAAGCATGCTTGCTGAACAAATTAAAGCTTTACGCTTATCAGTGAAAAGAAAAACGCATGATGACAATCGTTTGTATGCTGCAATCAGCGCAGGCGACATTGTTGAGTTGCTTGCTGCAAGCAACGTTAAAGTCTCAAAAAGCCAAGTTATTTTTGATAAATCAATCAAAAATACGGGCTCTCATTTGGTAACAATTAAACTTTCTTCAAAATTGCAACCGCAATTTACATTGAAAGTTTCTGGCTTATCAGAAAATAAGTAAAAAAGTTTAAAACTACTGCTTACGTATCCCTGTTTTGTGCAGGGATACGTTTTGTATAGGGAGTAATGTTTCGTGCAACAATATACCAATAATTTTCCTAAAAAAAATGTGCCCAATGATGGGCAAAAAGAAACGTTGCTCGGAAAATCACTGCCTATGCAGATCGAAGCAGAAAAGTCTGTGCTCGGTGCCGTACTTTTAGACGACACTTGTTTTCCAACACTTGAAGAAAAATTACAACCACAAGATTTCTATGTACCAGCGCATGGGGCTATCTATAAATCCATGCTCAGTTTATCGCAAAACAATCAACGCATTGATATGATCACGCTGCAAGATGCCCTGCAAAAATCTGGTGAGCTCGCTATGGCTGGAGATATTACCTATCTCATGGAACTCCAAGAAAACATTCCTTCGTTTGGCATGCTTGAGCAGCACGTGCAAATTATTCGATCAAAAGCAGTGTTAAGAAACCTTATACATTCATCTCTTGATATCATTACCAGCTGCTACAATCAAAATGAGACCGAAGTTGATCATGTTATAGATGAAGCAGAAAAGAAAATTTTTCAAATCATTCACAACCGGTCATCACAGAATTTTGTTCAACTTAATATTTGGTTGAAAAAAACATTCCAGCATCTTTCATCTATTAAAAGTTCAAGTCGCGGGATTACCGGGGTTGCAACATCTTTTAAAGGCTTAGATAAAATGACCTCTGGCTTTCAAGCTGGTGATTTAGTTATCTTGGCTGCTCGTCCTTCTATGGGTAAAACCTCATTTGCTTTAAACATTGCAATTAATGCTGCCAAGCAAAGTGCAGGCGTTGGGGTCTTTTCTTTAGAGATGTCAGCAGAACAATTAACACTTCGTCTTTTATCGACTGAATCTGGCATTGATCACCAAAAAATTCGTAACGCGACCATTTCTTCTGAAGAATGGATAGCTTTAACTCATGTGGCTGCAGAGCTAGGCGAGATGAAATTATTTATTGATGATACTGCTGCGCTCAACATTATGGAGCTTCGAGCAAAGGCTCGCCAGCTGAAAGCAAAGCATGATGTAGGGCTTATCGTAATTGATTACTTACAGCTACTTCATTCAAGTCGCCGTCATGAAAATCGTCATCAAGAGGTTTCTGAAATTTCTCGATTCTTAAAATCTTTAGCTAAAGAATTAGCGGTGCCTATCATTGCACTTTCTCAGCTTTCTCGTGCTGTCGATAGCCGAGTGGATAAACGACCAATGCTTTCAGATCTTCGAGAGTCTGGTGCAATTGAGCAGGATGCTGACGTTATTATGTTTTTATACCGTGATATCGTCTACAACGCTGAGACAGAAAATCCAGAGTTATCTGAGTTGATCATTGGTAAACAACGTAACGGCCCGACGGGTACTGTCCCTTTACGGTTCCTTCGTGAATTAACTAAATTCGAAGATTTTGATTAAGAAATTTTAATCTTTATTTTTTAGATCCCTACTTATTTTTAATTAAAACAATTTTCTTGAAAACTGTATGTCCTTAAGGGTAACGTACTTCTTGTATAAAGAAGTATTTTATAAAAAGGAACAAGTTATGAAGAAAATATTAATAGCAATGATGGTTTTAAGTTGCGTCTGTCTATATGGCGCAGCACCAGCTAGAAATTCAAACTTACAACAAACATTGAGAGTTAATCCTTTTGCCGTCCAACCAGGTCGTTCAAAAGTATTAGAGCAAGGATTAGAGTATCTTAAGCCAGAGCAGCAAAAGGCTGTAACATTAACTTCGCAAACGCTTCAAGAAAAAAGAAACCAGGAGCTTGCTCTGCAATATTGGGACTATTTGAGAACTGGTTCTGGTGTTGACGTTGAAGCTCAAGCATCACAGCTCGGACTTCAAAAAGAAGATCTTGTGTACATTAAACGTTTCATTGTCGAGTTTGTATTAAAGAACGAGTATTTTGTTGAATTTGCAAAACCGCAGCTGCCAGAATGGTTAGCCCGTGAGTATGAAAACTTAACTGATCAAGTTGCTTTAGGTTGGGACCAATGGATAGGAAGCAATCTAGGTGATAGAAACATTCGCTTGGGTTTAGTAGCGCATATGTTGCAAGTTATCAATAAACGGTATTTGTATGTAAAAAGATCTATTATAAATAACCCTCAATTTTCAGATATTTTGCAACAAAATAGAGATAAAATAAAGCAAGATCTTCGTTTTGCTTCGTACAAATATGATCATATTGCAAACATTACAAATAATCAGATCTCTCAAGGCGCAGAGTTTATTATTTTACCTGTTCGTGGTAGCAGGCAAGAATTTCTTGATATTTTAAAAGCAATTTTAGACCCTGAGACAGGAGACCCTACTTTAACAGTAGTTCTCAGTTTTTCTGATGATGTTACTGGAATTGGTCAGAATTCCAGAGCTCCTACTTTTATTAAAAATCTTGTCATCGTTGGAATAAATATAACATCTATAGGAGATAAATTTTTTGCAGGATCCAGTGGTTTAGAAAAATTAAATCTTGCTTCATTATCAAATGTGCAAAATATAGGAGAGAATTTTCTTTATGGATGCAGTGGCCTGAAAGAACTAGATCTTTCTTCGTTATCAAAAATGGAAAAGATAGGGGATGCATTTTTGTATAAATGTAGTGGTTTGAAAGAATTAAATCTTTCCTGCTTATCAAGAGTGAAAGATATGGGAAATTATTTTCTTGGAGAATGCAGTGGCCTGAAAGAGTTAGATCTTGCTCCATTATCAAGCGTGAAAGATATAGGAAACGCATTTTTATATGAATGTAGCGGTTTAGAAAAATTAAATCTTTCTTCATTGTCAAATGTCGAAAAGATAGGAAACGCCTTTTTGTTTAAGTGTAGCGGACTGCAAGATTTAGACTTGAGGGGGCTTTCAAATGTAAAAGAGATAGGAAAGGAATTTCTTTATAGATGCAGTGGCCTGAAAGAGTTAGATCTTGCTCCATTATCAAGCGTGAAAGATATAAAGGATCATTTTCTTCACAGATGCAGTGGCTTGGAAAAATTAGATCTTGCTCCATTATCAAGTCTTGAAAATATAGGAAAAGCCTTTTTAGCTGAATGTAGCGGCTTGAAAGAGTTAGATCTTGCTCCATTATCAAATGTGCAAAATATAGGAGGTTATTTTCTTTCAGAATGCAGTGCTTTGAAAGAATTAGATTTTTCTTCATTATCAAATGTCGAAAAGATAGAACAAGGCTTTTTGAATAACTGTAGTGGACTACAAAGATTAGATTTTTCTTCATTATCAAATGTAAAAGATATAGGTAATGACTTTCTTTATGGATGCAGTGTCCTGAAAGAACTAGATCTTGCTCCATTATCAAATGTGGAAAATATAGGAGATGCTTTTTTGTATGAGTGTAGGGGTTTAGAAAAATTAGATCTTTCCTGCTTATCAAAAGTGAAAGATACAAAAGATCATTTTCTTCAAAAATGCAGTGGCTTGGAAAAATTAGATCTTGCTCCATTATCAAGTCTTGAAAATATAGGAAAAGTCTTTTTAGCTGAATGTAGCGGCTTGAAAGAGTTAGACCTCGGAAGACTTTCAAAAGTGAAAGATATAGGAGGTTATTTTCTTTCAGAATGCAGTGCTTTGAAAGAGTTAGATCTTGCTCCATTATCAAACGTGCAAAATATAGGAGATAATTTTCTTGCTTACTGCAGTGGTTTGAAAGAGTTAGATTTTTCTTCATTATCAAATGTAGAAATTATAGGAGAAGGCTTTCTTTCTGCATGCAGCGGATTGCAGACTATAAAAATAACTCAAAAGTTACATTCTTTGGCTGAAATCAAAAATAAAAAAGCGATCGAAAACTTTAAAGGTCGTTTCGATATTATAGATGTACCATCTCAAGCAGCAAAAGCTGCATAAAGTAAAAAGTAAGAGGTATTAGCTCATCACACTTAAAATATTGTTTGTGTATTGTTTTCTTTTGATTTAGTTTCGATTGCGAAATGATAAAACTATAACATCGAGAGCAATGTATGAATAATGGTAAAGTCATAATTTTATGGTCTTTTTTGCTATTCAATCAAACGGTGAAAACCGTTGATGAGGCTGATAAAGATCAGTCAAAAAGATTTTTTAATACCTCTTATATTTTAAATTCAATTATTTCTTCTCCTATCTTACTTTTAAAACAAGCAATCAAGTATCAATATCCTGTCTGTAAGCCAGACGGGGCTGTAAAAGTACAAAAAACAACAGATTTATGTCCGCAAGAAAAACTTTTTTTAAAAAATCGTTTACATAAGGTACAAACGGTGTTGAAAGATGAATTTGGGATAGACAAGCCTTTGCGCCTTGCGTTTTGTTGCAGCGGTGGTGGCAATAGAGCGATGATAGGTTCTTTAGGATTTTTGACTGGTGCTGTAAAATCTAAAATTTTTGACGCTTGTTTGTACGTAGCTGGTCTTTCTGGATCAACATGGACCATTGCTCCTTTAACTTATTTAGGAGCGCGTTGCTGTGAAAATAAAAATGCTTTAGATATTTTAACTGATATGAAAAATTCTTTGGACATATCTTTATCAAAAGATGCTTACTTCTGCGCACAAGGCATATATTCACCACCATTGTTGCCTTTATCACTGACTGACAACTTTTTTATTGATGTATCAAAGCGGTTTGCTTACGATCAGCCACTAACGTTGATAAATATTTTTGGATCTTTAGTTTCAAGCTATAGCTTAAAGCTTCTTGGCCACAATTGCTTAGACGCCACCTGGTCATCGATTGCACAGTCGCTGCAGTCTGGTCACATGCCACTGCCGCTATGCGCTTCTATTTTTGAAACATCACCTCGGCATTACGATTGGTTTGAAATGAGCCCATTTCAGGCAGGAAGTGAAATTTTAGGGTATATACCGGTCCAGTATCTAGGTTCTGATTTTTGCAAAGGTGAACTAAGCAGTAGTAACCATCGACCAGAATATCCTATCAGTTTTTATTTAGGAATGTACGGCTCTGCCTTTGCGGCAACTGTGCAAGATATCAATGAAGAGCAAATCAAACTACGAGGTTCGCATACATTCGCTGAAAATCTATTTGAAGTAAATTCTGATGAACTTGAGCTGCGGGGAAATAAAGGAATAATGAATTTTTTATATAGTAATCAGTTTGTTCAAAATTATATGAAAGATTTAACTCAGCAAGTGCTAGCAGACAGAAAGCCAATTACTTATGCCCAGTTTCCAAACTTTTCAAATGAAAATTCATCGTTAGGGCTTTTTGATGCTGGTATAGATTTTAATATTCCTGTTCCAACGCTTATTGATCGGCCTGAGCGTGATTTAGATTTAATTATTATATACGATTCTAATCAGGGCGATTTACAGACTATTCGTGAAATTGCGGCATATGGTAAACGTAAAGGTTTAGCTTTGCCAGATGCTTTTTGCACAATAACGTATGATCAATTAAGTGGTCATGATATGACGGTGTTTAATGACCCACGAACAGAATCCTACAATAAAAATATTGCAACATATCTTTATTTTCCAACCAGAGATATTGACGTAACAGTAGCTCCTTACATTACTTTTAACTTTAAATATTTGCCTGAAGAAATTGAATTCTTAGCAGACAAAACGGAGCAAGCGTTTTTATCGCAAATTCAAGAAATAAAGCAGATTATGCAACTTGTAAGCTGTGAGCGGCATGCATAAAAAAACTATTTCTTAGAGGCTTTTCTTGCTTCTATTTTTTTCATGAAACTTGCGAGTTCTGATTGTTCTGGCTTTAAAATTGTAAACCTTGCTTCTAGCTTTTCAATTTTATCTTTAGTAAAAACCTTAATTTGCTCTTTTGAAAATGCAGTAATTTGATCGAGCAATAAATTTTGAATTTGTTCAGTTTTTAGTTCTGGAATTTGAGTGACCGTCAGTCGTCTAATAGTTATTCGATGTAAAGACTTAATTTGATCAGCTGTAAGATTGGAGAGAGATTTAGCTTTTGCTATAATTTCTTTATCTGCCTGAAGTTCTTTAGCGGATAGAGATTCTTCTATCAAAAATTCGTATGGCTTCTTAAAAAGGCTCATATTATCTGGATAAAGACTTACAAGTTTCTCTTTAGCCGCTAAAATCTGTGCAGCAGTAGGTTCTGGCTTAGAAGGTAATTCTAATAGTTCGAATGCTGCATTTTTTAATTTTTCAGTCTCAGCTTCTGAAAACTTGATGATCCTTACCTCCGCATCGTTACTACCAATTATCTTTGAAATTTCTCCACTTAATTCGGAAGCTTTTAAGAGTCGAGCATTTCTAGTCTTTTCAGCAGCTAATTTGTCGTTTGCAGCTTTTTTAGCAGCTATTTCATCAGCAATCTTATCTTTAGCTGTTTTATCAGCGATTTCAGCATTTTTAGCTTCTATATCAGCTTTAGTTTTTCCAACAGTCTTAGCTTCAGATTTTATAGCAGCAGCCTTAGCTTCAGCTGTTTGATCAGCAGGTTTAGCTGCGGTAGGTTCTGTTTTTTTAGCAACTGCAACTTTTTCAGGAGCTTCAGCTTTAATAGCTTTAAAACTCTCAAACGTAAAATCTGGTTCTTTTACAGGAGCAGTAGCTTTAGCTGCATTTGTTTTTACTGCTTGTTCTCTCTTTTCCTCAATTTCCTTAATATTGACTTTGACTTCAGGTTTTGGAGAAAAAAAATCCTTAACACGTATTGATACGTGATCAAATCTTTCACCTCTTTTTTTCGACTCTTCCCAGCTTTGTTTGCGAATTCGGTCAGTTCGTTGCTCTTTATTTTCAACTTTTTCCTGCTGTTGTTCAGGTTCATCTTCTGGAAAAGTAAATAAAATTTGATTGCATGCAAAAAGCCCGGTAAGCAACAAGCAGAGTTTTAATTTTTTTTCAATTTTGTTCATAATTTTCCTTTTTAATCAAAACATCATTTTCAGCAGCATAATAACTCAATAAAGCTTTTTGCAAGATTTTAAAAAAGAATTTGCAAAGAGCTGTATGCAGTTCCTTGCGCACAAAATGTATAGTAAACTTTACTGTCTTGCGTTAATTCTTTTTTGATCAGTTAAGCTCAGCTGTCTTGCCTTATCTAATTTTTTATTAAATGATTGCTTAATCTCTTCTGAAGGTGAGCGGAAACTGTCAAATCTTTTTATTAGATCTTTAATTTGATTGTCAGAAAAAGCTTTAAGTTGAATGTCTGAAAATGCATTAATTTGCTCGATTCTGAGGTTTGCAATTTGAAGGTCACTTAGTTGTTCAATTTGTGCATCAGTTAGGCGGCTAATGGTTATTTGATGTAAAGCCTTAACTTGCTCAGCTGTAAGCTTGGAGAAAGGTTTAGCGTTGTCTATGATTGCCTGATCAGTCTTAAGAAATTTTGCCTGTTGAGCTTCTTCTTTTAAAAAAAAGTAAGCTTTTTTGGTTTGGGCTAGAATGTCTTCATTGCCTGAGAAAATTGTGGATTTATTAGTTTTGTTCAATGCGTCATCAATTTCCTTATCGGTATAGTTTTTAGGATCTAAACCTAAAAGTTGGCACGAAAGAGTTTTTAATTCAGATATTTCCTCTTCTGTAAGAGGTATTAAGTCGATATTTCTCATTCCTTTGATGCCAAATGCTTTTTTATATTTTTCATTCATTTTTTTTGCAACTTCAAATTTTTCAGCATTTGTTTTTTCTCGCTGATTTATCCTATTCATAGCTTCATCTTCTTGGGTATCAGCTAGGTTTTGTCGACGAGCAGCTTCTTTTTTTACAACAGCTTTATCTTTTTGAGCAGCTTCTTTTTGAGCGTTTGACTCATCAGCTAGTTTTTGTCTGTTAGCAGATTTTATTGCAGCATCTCGGTCTGCTAGCATCTTTAAAAAATAGTCGGCTTGAGCATCAAAGTTCGGACTTGAGGTTAGTTGTTGAATTTGTTCATCGGTAAGACGATTAAAAGTGATAGGGCTTAATGACATAATTGGAACCCGCTTCAGGCCGCCGCCAGGGTTTTGATTCTTTGTAAGGTCTGCCAGAGATGTAACGCTGTTTATAAGTTTCTGACCAGCTTCAATTTTTCTCACCTCTTCTAAAAAATTGAAAGCATTTGATTTCTCTTCAGTACCGTTGCTCGCTGCATCACGTAAAGCCTGCTCACTAAAATCGTTTTTAGGATCTAAACCTAAAATTTGTAATGACAGAGTTTTTAGTTCAGATATTTGCGCATCGGTGAAAATCTTATTTTTAACGAACTGGCCATCAGAGGTAAATTGTTTATATGCGTTATTAAATTCTTTCGTAACTTTAGCCTTTGCTTCTTCTGTTGCTTTGAATTCTTCAGCTGCTTTCAATTGTTCATCTGCTTTTTTCTTTGCTATCAATTCTTCAGAGGCTTTTTTAAGATGATCATAATTCTTTGATTCATCAAGATGAACTCCTGATTTAGTTTTGGATTCGACTTCAGGTCTTCCTTTAATTAAATGCTTTACTTTAATTATTAGATGTTTAAGTCCTTCGCCTTTCTTAAGACTTTCGATAAATCCTTGATCGTGAATGCGAATTTCTTCTAAATCATGAGCCTTTTTAATTTTAGCTTGTTTGGCTTGTTCATTGGCTTGGTCATGCGAAACATCTTCCACAGGAGTAAATAAAGTTTGATTGTATGCAAAAAGGCCGGTAAGCAGTAGTAATAAACTTAATTTTTTTTCAATTTTGTTCATAGTTTTCTCTTTTTAATTAAAGCATCATTTTCAGCAGCATAATAACTCAGTGAAACTTTTTGCAAGATTTTAAAAAAGAATTTGCCAAGATATCAATAAAATTCTAGTTTGGGCTATGTAATAAAAATCTTAAAAAAAGGAAATAGTTTATGAACAAAAAATTATTAGCGCTCAGTTTATTTATGGCTTCAGCTTTCGGGCTAATTCAAGCAGATTGTGGTCAAAAGAAAAAATGTGATACGTCATGCGCACAATCGATAAACTTATGGCAACCGCATGCTTTTAGCGCATACTGCTTTAGAGATATTATTCAGAAAAAAACATTTTATACTAATCAGTCTGATCGAGAAGAGTGGAATGGAATGCTTTCTGTGGCGCCAGAATATATGCAAAACTTTGGTGGCAAGTGTGGAACTTGTAAAAGTTTAGGGGCTCGACCGTTCTGGTCTGGCACTAATGAAATGACGTATGGAACAAATAATGGAGAGTCAGACATCGATGCGTATCAATTTGGTATGGGTAACGTGGTCGGTCAAGGAGCTATTCAATTAAATCCACAATTTAAGCATGTAGGTGCTGATATCATGCTTCATTTCGCACAGCATAAAGACAAGCGTGGTTTAGTTTTCACATTGCAAGCTCCAATCGGTGCTATGATGATTGACACTAAGCTTAAAGAAGTGGTTGCAAATCCTGATGATATAGTTGATACAGCATGGATTAACTATTATCCAGCGCCAGATAATCGCTATCAAACGATGACTCAAGCTTGGCAGGGTGGATCTGTAAATTGTAGTAATAATTCTGTGCAGTCTTCTCGTTATAAGCCAATCGCTCTTCTCAGTGGTCGTATGGCTAGCTGCAAACAAACAGTCATGCGCATGGCTGATCTTTCAGCAATGATTGGGTACAAAGTATACGGTAGTGAAAAAGGATTTGTTGATATAGGATTTAAAGTCTCTTGCCCAACTGGTAACACAGCTCAATCTGAATTTATACTGGAGCCAATTTTTGGCAGAGAAGGACATTGGGGCGTTGGTGGTGAAGTAACTTCTCACTACAAAATATGGGAAAGCAAAAATGCAGACAAAGGCGTCGACTTTTGGTTTGAAGGACAAGTCTTACATTTATTCTCTGGAAAAAAACCAAGTATGCGTTCATTTGATCTTGCGCTCAATGGTAATGGGTCAAAATATATGTTGATACAATATTATTTCCCTGGAAATCCTTCAACAGGAAATCCGACTGGTCGTATTCCTTCATTTGTAACGAATGCTGTTAACGTTACGACCATGCCAGTCATTTCGACATTTGGCGCTGAAGGATCTGCTGCAGTTGGTTTTGATTTTTATAAAGATAATTGGAATTTAATGATCGGTGGTGAATTCTGGGGTAGATCAAAAGAATGTTTATCGCTTGATTTCTGCAATATGATAAAAGAGCGTTCTGCGAATTTAAATGATTTTGCGGTACTTGGTCGTCAAATTAGTGAAGATGATCGCAGTATTTCAGTTGGTTCTATTTTAAACTTACATCTGTGTGAGCCTGCAGCAAGAATTAATAAATCACAAAATGTTGTTTTAGGCGTAGGTGTTCCTCCTGCGGTACTAACTTATCCAGCACCTCTTCCAGAGGGCATTAAGGATGCTCGTGTAGCATCTAACCGGATACCAGCAGATTTAAATGTAGCTCTTGATGTTGCAGGTGCTGCAGCAGCTGCTGCTATGACTGGTAAAGTATTTAGTCAGTTTGGTTATACCTTTAAAGAGCATAGATACACACCAAACATTAGTGTTTTTAGTTCTGTAGAATTTGCATCTAATAATAATGCTGCAAGCTTATGGTCTATTGGTACTCAAGCTTCTCTTAATTTCTAAGCTTTTAAATAAATACTGAATTTAAAAAGTATCATAGCAAAAAAACTATGGTACTTTTTAAATTAAAAAAAGTGAGAACGTATGAATAAAATCTATAAATTTTCTATAATTTTTTTTCTTGTACCTCTGCTTTTCCTGGCAGGTTGTACAGCTAAAAAATTCTTTCAATTGGGACAAACTTTTGATGCAGGAAATATTGTACCATCAGTTTCTATAAGCAATGATGGTAGGAGGATTTCGGTTGGGACAGGATCTTCTCAGGTACAAATATATGAACTTAACAATAATCCAACAAGTAACAACAATGTATGGGCGCCACTAGGAGCTCCTATCACTGGTGTCGTAGCGCAATTAAGTGGAGATGGTGCGAGGGTTGTGGTTAGTGATTTAACTACTGTAAAGATGTATACATATTCTGGTGTTGCATGGACTCAGCAAGGGGCTACGTTAAGTTTGTCCGTTGGCAGTGGCTTTGATACAATTTCTATAAATACAGATGGGACAGTAGTTGGATTTGGGCAATTAAGTGGAAATATTGCACGAATTTATAATTTTAATGGTGCTGCATGGACTCAGTTAGGAGCTACCCTTACAGGAAGCCTCGTATCGTTAAGCGTTGATGGTTTAAAAGTGGCTATTGGAGATTTGACAAATAGCACTGTTAAAATTTATAACTATAGTGGTGCTACATGGAATCAGCAAGGAGGTACAATAATGACTGGTTGCGTTTCGGTATCACTTTTTAACGATACTGTTGCGATTGGAACTGTCGAATCAGGAGAGGGTTATGTGCAAGTATATGAATACAAGGCAGGAGTATGGAGTCTTTTGGGAACAAGATTACAAGTGGCTAGTGATCGTATTGGCACTACCGTTTCGCTTACGCTGCAACGTGATGCTCTTGATTCTTTGTTTCCTAATTATCAAGTTTTAACCGCTTCTAGTTTCCCTGGTAATAGATTGTATTCATTTTTTTACAACTCTCTCTCTCGCTCTTGGGACTTAACAGAGATACCAAATGGCGAAATACTTAATTCACCCTTTGGTAGAGTATCTTCAAGTGGAATTTTAAATAAGCAAGTTCCTGTTATAAATGACGAAGGAAAAATTACTGGAACGAAAACAGTTTATTTTTCAAGATTTATATCAAGTATACTTCCAGCAAAAGTTTTTACATCAGAAGTCGTTGAAGAGCCAGCATCTGTTGCAGAAACTGCTTCACCTTTTCCTGTTAACCTAGCGAGGGCTACTATTTCTTCGGGTCCTGGCAATCCATTACCATCGCTTGGTGTATCTACTCCTGCAGGGATAAATCCTTTCATGGCACTTACAAATAATCAGGCAGCCGCACAAACACAACTTTCACAGCAAACTTTTGTTTATAACGGCGACTCTTCTTTAAGTTTCTTTTTTATAAATGTGCCAGGATCACCTTATAACGGAAAATTTTTTCAATGTTCGAACTTGCAAGGAGCTCTGTCCTTTAGCAATAATAGTTATCAATTTAGACAAACAGGATCTGTAACAGGAACGGTTTATGAGCTAGATCAAACAACTGTGTTTGCCAGTGACATAACATTAACAGCTGGTCAATTCTTTAACGTTAGTCTGACAGGTACTTTTGACCCAAAGACCAATGTGCTTACGGTTACCGATATAACTGGCGGAACAATTACAGCTGGTACATTTACAGGTGGAATTACTATTACAGGAACGATTACGAATGGTAGTGCATTTACAGTAACTGTTACAACCGGTACGCTCAATGGCTTAGATATCGCTGGCGCAACATTTGCTGGTATGGTAACAAGTGCAGATGGGACCTATGTTTATGAGTATAGTGTAGCAACATGGATGATATCTAAGAGTTTTGGTGGAACTCCTCGTTATGTTAGATCTTTAGCGACCTATAATGGTTATTTATATGCCGGACTTGGGCAAGATACTGGTGA
>JAPLIQ010000005.1 GCA_026389025.1 Candidatus Babelota bacterium | reverse complement strand
GAGGTTTCTTTGGGTAATCTCTACGGAAAACGCTCGCATTCGCCTCTTCTAATTTTACTTCGCAAAATTAGCGGCTCACTTACTCACGGCTTTCCTGATAATGAACTTAGTCTGTAAATTTTCTTTATTTTCGTCTTTGAGTTGGATCCGGGGTTCTTGTGTTAAAAATAATTTAATCTACCCGAATTCGACATTTCTTCTTCTCGTCGTCCTCTGGTTTAACCAGAGGATCCAGGTTATTAAATTTATTCATACCCAGGAGTTAGCTCGTATGAGCCATGGGCGAATTCGAGTATTAACTCCGACTCAAGAATTCCAAGTTATCATGGCATACCCAGGAATTAGCTCGTATGAGCCCAGCCTTCGCTTTCAGCTATGGCGGACACGGCCATGGGCGAATAGAGTATTAATTCCGACGGGAGATATCTAAGTGGCACTCCACTTAGATACCAGTTCCCCAAGTGTTGGTAAGAATACTTGGGAGCCTGTGCCGGCTTGAGGAACAGAGAAGAATAACTTTAAAAGTGAACAACCTCGTGGCAATTGATTAAGAAAATAAAAATAAATCCTTTAGACATACAATTTAATACCTAAAACCCTTGCTTTTCCTTTTCCCAATATGACAAACTGAATCTATAGGGTTATAAAAACATATTAAAAGTGGAGAGAAGCATGAAGAAAAATATAAAACTAAGCCTGCTGCTTGTGGCACTGTGTGCTGGTTTTGGATTGAAGGCAATGGAAGGTGAAGTATATGAAGCACCTCGTGACCAACAACGAAATCAAAACGAACAAATAACAAATGAACAGTTGCAACGAGAGCGACAAGAACGTAGTGATCGTCAAAAGCAAGAAAAAGATATTGAACTGCGATTAAAAGATAACAAAGCTTTCAAAGAAACATTTAACCCTAAAACCTCAGAAACAAAAATACAAATTGCAAGACCTGGGACTTTTAAACGCATTTTTGAATGGTTTACAGATATGTGGGGCGATACAGCAACGGTACACGACCAACTCAGCGCTCATAATAAAAAAAGAAACGCTAATGAACCTGCGCTTGATCAGCAAGGTAGGGACGCTTTTGGAAGATTACGACCAGATCAACAAGAAGACGCTTTAAACAAGTGGCTTACAGTCGAAATATCTAATTTCCAAAAAGAACAAGACATGCATAACGATAAAGTAAAAAAAGATCGGTCAACTTTTGCTCAAGAAAAAGCAAAAATGGAAAAAGAAATAAGTGCAAATAAGACACAAATAAATAATGCAAACGAAAAATTAACAGCTCTCCGAGCAAGAACTTCTGAATTATCCCCCAGCGAAAAGACTAAATTAGAAACACTCCAAGAAAGCATTAAGACTTGGTATAAGAATAATAATATTTTAGACCAAAGTATCAGGGAAAATGAATATAAAACAAGATTGTCACATCTTGACAATAAAACAAAACTGCAAGAATTATTTAACCCTCGTATCGAAACAATTGTAAATCAAGCGCAAGGGTTAATGAATGACGGCACAATAATAAATTACAACACTGAAGATCCAATGTTTGAATTTCATAATAAAACTAACGAAAAAGTATTAGGACGAACTAACTATTTTAAGAGACCTAATAAATTTTTTGCAGGAGTTCATAGAGCTCGCGAAAATCTCTTTGAAGGAGCGCCAACAGGAACTTCAGAAGAACAAGCGGCTAATCAAGCTACAGGTAATTTGTTGCGGCAATTTGAAAGTGGAGAACCTGCAAGAGCAAGTACTCAAAATCAGCCAGATGGCCCATCGCCTTTGGATAATCTTAGTTCAGGTACATCAGAGCAAAGACAACAAGCACCAATTGATAGCGACGCTTTTCAGCTTCTAGCACCAGCGCCTGACCGCACACAAGATCGAAGCCTTTCAGGCATCCAAAATTTCAAATCTTTTTTAAATAATCAAAACTTTTTTGAATCGTCTGAACAAGAACAAATCAATGTAATAAATGAAGCTGTCAAAAATTATAAAAATTTGTCACAAAATGAACAACAATTTACTTTATTCATTTTAGAAGACAATAAAATGGTTAGCAATTTAACACCTGAAAACCGTAGAGCTTTTATAGAAAATCGCCTTGAGCTGAAACAGTTAGATACGTCTCCACCAATTTCAAGAGCCAATTAACAAGTAACTAAATTTATTTTACGCACCTAAAAAGAAGTTGACTGAAAAGTTAGCTTCTTTTTATTTTTTTATAATGCCTGCTCAATGATCCCACCGCCAAGACATACATCACCACTTACTTTTTAACGTAACATTTTTCAAACTCTTGTCTTAAAAAGGTTGAATATGATTCTTTGATATTTTTATAAATTTGATCTGCCAAAGATTGTTTATAGGTATGTGATGTTAAATTTCGATCTGTAAGCATAGAAAGCCACACAGTCTCATTGTAAATCAATTTATTTACATAGGCTTGCTGAAGAACTTGTTTAGGCGCATGAACTTCTACACCGTACTCTTCAAACAACTTTTTTTTAAGAGCTTTCCAAAATAGTTCAATGGTAAATTCAAATCGTTGTATAGTACCATCAATTTCAAGTCGATCACTGCTTACTGGTCTTTGTACAGCTTGCTCAAGCCTCGTAATAGCTTTTTCAAGTTGATCAAACACTAATTTTGTTTCTTCCGTCATAAGACAACTCCATCTTTTAAAATTCTTTGCTTTAACTGCTCATCCACGCTATCAAAACGCACACAATCGATAGGAAGCAATGTATCAGCATCCTGGACAATGGTTAGAACCTGTTGCCACTCCTTAACCGTTGCCAAAGGACATACAATAGCAAGATCTATATCAGAGCGACTTTGCTGCGTACCACGAGCTCTTGAACCAAACAACATTACCTTTTCAACAAAGGGCAAGTTTTTAAGTTTTATAATAAATTGGTATTTTTTAAAATCTTCTTTTAGTTTCGAAATATCGATACTCACTCACATTACCTCAGTTATTGCACATAAGATGTAAGCTAGCATGATTCTTGTAATTTTTACAATGTCTGCATTTTATAATGCTTGCTCAATGATTCCACCACCAAGACATACATCACCATCGTACAACACTGCAAATTGCCCTGCGGCAATGCCCTGTTTGCTTTCTGTTGTTAGCATGATGGTAAGGTCTGCGCCGCCTGCTGTGACCGTTGCGGCGTGGACCGCTGGACCATGGCGAAATCGGACGTCGAGATTAGATTTAGAGCTGGCTACATTTTGGTTCCAATTAAAGTTTGAAATGATCATACCTGATTTATGCTCGGTTACAGCACCATACGTTTTTGAAATATAAACGATATTTTTGGCTGCATCTTTGCTCACCACGTACCAAGGACCACCGGAAAGGCCTAAGCCTTGGCGTTGACCAATGGTATAAAACCAAAATCCTTCATGCACTCCAAGCTTTAAACCTGTTTCAAATTCGATTATGTCACCAGCCTTGGTTCCAAGATGAGCCTTTAAAAAATCAGAGAAATCAAATTTCCCTAAAAAACAAATTCCTTGGGAATCTTTACGATCCTTAGTTGGTAGATCATATTTTCTTGCCAGCTCACGAACTTCAAACTTTTCAAAACCACCGATAGGAAAAAGAGCACGCTTCAGTTGCTCTTGTGAAAGATAGGCTAAAAAGTAGGTCTGATCTTTTACCGGGTCTTTACCCTTTTTTAATATTGAAACTGTCGGAGTGTGCTCAATTTGTGCGTAATGCCCTGTTGCCACGTACTCAAACACTTCGCCATCAGGAGCGTTATCGATTGCATGGTAAAAAGCACCGAATTTAACCTGCTGGTTGCACAGCATGTCTGGGTTTGGCGTGCGCCCTGCCCGAATGTCATCAAGCATGTAAGACACCACTCGAGTATGGTACTCTTGCTGCATTGAAATTATTTTAAGGGGTACATTAAGCTTTTCACAGACTCCACGGGCAAACTCTAGATCTTGCTCCCATGGGCATGAACCTAAATAAGACAGCTCATCTTCAAGCCAAATTTTTAAATAAAACGCAGTCACATCGTGACCCTGCTCTTTTAAAAGTGCGAGAGCGACTGAGCTGTCGACTCCGCCTGAAACTAAGACTGCTATTTTTTTCATACTGGGAACCTAAAAGTGGATTGTTATTACCTTTTTATTTTACATGAAAAGTGATATTTTTTCTATTTTCAAATTGTTTATAGCAGTCGGTTGTTTTTTAATTAGTCGATTGCCACTAGCATCATTATTTTTTAAGCATTCAACTCTGTGCCTAAAGCCGGCACAGGCTCCCAAATGTTCTTGCCAACACTTGGGGAACGGGCATCTAAGTGGAGTGCCACTTAGATATCTCCCGTCGGAATTAATACTCGTATTTGCCTATCCTACTTCGACAAGGCTTCGTAGGAATTATCGGCTCATACGAGCTAATTCCTGGGTATGCCATAATAACTTTGAGTTTGAGTCGGAGTTAATACTCGTATTTGCCCTTGGCGCATACGAGCTAACTCCTGGATAGGAATAAATTTAATAACCTGGATCCTCTGGTTAAACCAGAGGACGACGAGAAGAAGAAATTTCGAATTCGGGTAGATTAAATTATTTTCAACACAAGAACCCCGGATCCAGCTCAAAGACGAAAATAAAGAAAATTTACAGACTAAGTTCATTATCAGGAAAGCCGTGAGTAAGTGAGCCGCTAATTTTGCGAAGTAAAATTAGAAGAGGCGAATGCGAGCGTTTTCCGTAGAGATTACCCAAAGAAACCTC
>JAPLIQ010000001.1 GCA_026389025.1 Candidatus Babelota bacterium | reverse complement strand
TAAAAAAGAACCTTTGCAACATTTCAAAACTAACGTCGCACGTCCCGAAAGACTTAAAGGCTTTTGGCATTCATAAACAGATTGAGGGAAAATGATCCCATGAGCAGAGTCAGCTCCATAGAAAAGCTGAAATTCTAAATGCTCCGTTTCGTTTTCTACTGAAATTAAATTCAAACGAGCATTGTCGCCTGGCATGGACGATAGAACAAGAGTTTTGGCTTGAGTATCAAACACGCACCCAAACAAACAAACCATAAAAAATATAACGCCAGAAACAATCATTTTTGTTGTGACAAATCTTGAGCCCATAAAAAATCCCCCTTTTTAATCCTCATACGCTTTACAGTACGGTACTAAAAAAGAGGATGTTTTTACAACTTTTTGCTTCAGTTACTTACTTTTTATTTCGCCTAGACCACAAATTAGAGAAATGATTTCTCACGCGAGAAATAGTATCTTTCATTTTTTTGATCCCACGAGATGTCATGCAATGGCGACAACCTTTTATACGATCTGCCATTGGACGCATACCATTTGCTCCCAAATCTTTCATACAATTCTCCTTTTTTTAAACTAAAGATATTTCTACGATACCCAACCCTCAAACTAAAAATCAATGGTTTGCTAACAAATTTGCATTATAAGTTTCTCTATTTTTTGCTAAACTGAGCTTTATAACTTTTAAAATCAAAACTTTAAAACCCAAAAATGATCTTTAAAAATAAATAACATGCAGCAACCAAATCTCATCACACAGCATCACGCACACTTATGGGTCAGCGACCAACAAACTCTGTTTGAGCAGTTTGTCAGTCAATTGCAAAATATTATATGTCCTGATCATGGCTGCGGCTCATGCACGCTGTGTCTGCAAATTGAGCAAAAGCAACATCCTTGGACCACATGGATAGAACCTGAAGGTTCTTACACCCTTGAAGACATCGATCAAGTCTTAGAGTCATCACGATTCACCCTTAACCAAGATGAAAAACGTTTTTTTATTTTTACCAACGCTCAAGAATTAACTCCTGCATGCAGCAATCGTTTACTCAAAACTATTGAAGAGCCTCACAAAGGATATTATTTTATTTTTATGGCGAGCAGAACTGATAACATTTTGCCAACTCTTGCCTCTCGCTGCTTTTTAAAACAATTCTCAGAGCAAAACATTTCGCATGGATACCAAGAAATCATGGAACCTTTTATCAGTTCATCGTTTCACAACCCTGCAGGATTTATGAAAAATATTGATCGATTGGCAGTTAAAGAACATGAAACGCGCGACATAGTTGATTTTTTACTTCAATATTTTCACGGGCAACTGATCACAGCTCACAGGCAGTCAGACTTTAATCCCGCAACCATGCTACACATTACTGATAAAATAATTTTAATTAAACAAGCCCTTGTCCAGCTACCAATTTCAGGAAGCAGTAAGCTTTTCTGGAAAAATATGTACATGGCGTTTCATCAACAATCTTTATGCTTAAAAAAATAACCCCTCACGTGTCGAAATGGTTCTACTCATTTCTTGAGCTTCAGCTTGTCATATCGCTTATGTCGTTGCCACTTTTAACGCATTGGGGACTTCCAGTTTCTTACATGAGCCCCGTAGCTAACTTAATCTTTACCCCACTGTTAATACTTTTTTTATGGGTCTCTTGTTTATTTTCAGTGTTTGCCCTTGTCCGCCTTCCATGCTCATGGTTTGTCTACCTGCTCGATAAAATTACAGACTTGTGGCACTTCATGCTTTCTTTTGCCAACCCTGAGTGGCTCATGGGATTTTGCTATCAAACTCTATGGATTTCGTTGTTCTTTTGTTTTTTAGTATTTATTTTGTACACCTACATCAAACCGACAACCAAACAAGCTGTGTGCACGCTCTTGATTTTTTGGCTTATTTTGATTGGTGTGCGCTACAGCATGCAAAAAAACCTATGTCAAAAAGTTGGCAATTTGCCCCTGTGCGCACTGCGCATCAACGGAAAAGTCTATTTGATTGATGACGGCGCTTTGTGCAGTAAACAAAACTTTTATAGCAATATCGATTATACGATTTTGCCAGAGCTGATTAAAACAACAGGCATCACCTCAATTGACACTCTAGTCCTGTGCAAGCCAAGCAAACGCCTGGCCAAAATAGCCCATCAATTTGCAATGCAAACAAACGTGCAAACGATCATGGTTACTACCAAGGCAAAAGGCTTTAAAGAAATGTCAGATATGTTTCAAGATAGCTCGGTCAATGTTTTGCCACTAACCCCAAAGAAAAAAATTAAATTTCCTGCGACAAAAAAGGCAAAGAAAAAGGCCCTGACACCTAGCCAGAGCCCTTTTTAAATTCGTATGAAAAAAAATTACAAATGAATGATTGGTGATACTTTTTCATTTTCTTTTTTAGCCATATAATCGAGCAACTCTTCAAGGTATGTTGGCTTTTCTAGCAAATACTTTATTTTTTTCGCTTTTGTAAATTTGTCCAAAGTCTCATCGCGTAAGCATACAAGAAGCTCATGCTTTTTTAAAATATCAGCCCATCCACTACCATTGTTGCTATGTATATCGATTAGCGACTTCGAGTTTTGCAAGGATTGCAAAGCGCTGTGAGTATCAGCTCGTCGTTCAATGAGTAATGTGTACTCGCGGCCAGCATCTGAGCTTAACGATGCAAGACCTAGAACTTTATATGCTGAATCATAACAAACTACATGACCTAATTCATGTTCTATTGCTGCTTTCTGCCAAGCAGGCGTCCAGTTCAAAAAATTCTTTTTAAAAATTAATGCATTTCCTCCAGCTGAGGCAATAGAGTGAGAAATTGGATTTTTAGGAACTATTATTGAAATTTTAGAAACGTCTAAGCCATGTTTTTCTACCAAAGGCTCAACTATTGGACGCATTAAATCAACTGAATCCTGATCATTGTCATCAGCTAATTTCTTCCAAAGTTCCTGATCTATCGCAGTTGATATTGCATCTAAACACACAGAGTCAACCTTAGGGATATTATGTTTTTTACGAAATAGCTCAACTTGATGATTAGCTTTAATCCAGACAGGGTCACTGGCTTGATTTCCACACAAAAATCGTTTTTGAGTTAAAAGTACAGCTGCTGCCACTGGTGCTACCATCTGTGAAACACCGTGCTGCATCATGGCAAACGCTTGACCGGAGCATGCCAGCATGGCCAAAATCGATAGAGTTTTTATAGGTCTACTTTTTAAATTTTTCATACTTTAATTGTATCAGAGTAATGATTTTTGCACAAAAAAGCCTCGGCATTTGTCGAGGCTTTTTTAATTCATTTTAAAATCATTGCTACTCAGCAATTACCATTCAAGCGAGCCACCCGATTGGTACTCAGTCACCCGAGTTTCAAAGAAATTTTTTTCTTTGCTCAAGTCTGTAGCTTCAGACATCCATAAAAATGGATTTGGCGTGTGGTACACTTTAGGTAATCCTAAGCGCAAGAGTCTACGATCTGCAATGTACTCAACATAGTCACAAAACTGACTGCTTGAAATTCCAAGTAACCCGTCTGGGCATGCTTGAACCGCGTATGCTGTTTCAAGCGTAACTGCATGCTTAATGAGTTCAACAATCTCTTGCTGAAATTCTGCTGTCCAAACTTCAGGATTTTCCTGAATAATCGTTGAGATCAAATCACATCCAAAAGCAAGGTGTATACTTTCATCACGCATGATGTATTCAAACTGCTCACCGATTCCAACCATTTTTTGATGACGTTTCAATGAAAGCATCATGGCAAAGCCAGCATAGAAAAATATACCTTCCATGATGACATAAAATCCAATCAGATCCCGCAGAAACATTTGTGTTGTGTTGGTATCAACCACCTCAAAGTTTCCATTCAAAATAGATTTGGTAAGACCGACGACGAATTCATCTTTAGCCTTGATCACATCGACCGTTTCATACATTGAGTAGATCATATCGGGATCTAAACCCAATGAGTCACAGCAATAAATAAACGTATCGGTATGAACAGCTTCTTCAAAAGCCTGGCGCAACAAATATTGGCGGCATTCTGGATTGGTTACGTGTTTGTACAGGGCAAGCACAATATTATTTGCAGTAAGTGATTCTGCCGTTGCAAAAAAACCAAGATTTAAAAGTATTAATTCTCGTTCTTTGGCAGAAATTACCCCTGGAGATTTCCACTGCTCAACGTCAAGCTGCATAGAAACTTCTTCTGGGGTCCAATTATTTGCAACGCCATTTTTATAGTAGGTACGAGCCCACAAATACTTCATAGGCAGTATTTTATTTGGATCCGTTTTTTTATCTTTGATAATTGACATGATTCATATTTCTTTCGTTTTTTTTCGAACCTCGGCATAGCTAAAAGCGAAGCTGGGTCGTTTATTGGCAAGAGTCACATTCAGGATTTTCAAGGCTACATGCTTTTGGAGCAATATCCATATCAATTGCTAAGTCCTGATCTGCTTGAGCAGGCACTTTTGCCGTAGCCACTTGCGACGCAGTCACTTGTGACTCAAATGCTTGTGTCGCAGACACATCGTTTTCATTATTTCTTTTTTGCGTAAAACCATATTTTTCAGCATCAAGTGTAGATTTTTCTACCTGACTTGCGCCAAGTGAACGCAAATAATACATAGTTTTTACGCCACATTTCCATGCATAGACGTAAATGTCATTTAAAAGTTTCCCTGATGTACCTTGTACAAATACGTTGTGAGATTGGCTTTGATCAATCCATTTACCGCGAGAAGCTGTCATTTTAATCATCCACATCGGATCGATTTCAAATGATGTTTTGTATTTTTCTTTCAGGTGTTTTGGGATCGTAGCAATAGCCTGAACGCTTCCATCATAATATTTTAGCTGATCACGCATCTCTTCATTCCATAGTCCTAATTTTTTCAAATCATCAACCAAGAAACTATTTGCAACCGTAAAATCACCGCTTGAATTTGACTTAGCATACAAGTTTTTATAAATCGGCTCAATGCACGGGAAGCAACCAGAAATGTTTGATATCGTTGCTGTTGGAGCTATAGCCATCGTGTTTGAGTTGCGCATTCCATATTTTTTAACTTGATCACGAACAATTGACCAATCTTTGGTAACAACACCAAATCGTTCAATGGGCAATTGACGTTCTTTTTCCAAAAGATCAAGTGTATCCATTGGTAAAATTCCACGATCCCACTTAGAACCTTTGTACGAAGAGTAAGTACCGCGTTCTTTTGCCAGGCTTGATGAGGTCATAATTGCGTAGTAAGAAATAAGCTCAGTCAGCCTATCAGAATCTGCAAGCGCTTTTTCTGATTGGAACGGAGCATCAAGCTTATAGAGCGCATCTTGCAGTCCCATAATTCCTAGTCCGATAGGACGATGACGAAAGTTTGAAACTTGCCCTTCTTTAACGGGATAAAAGTTAATATCAATCACGTTATCGAGCATGCGAATGGCAACTTCTACCGTTTGAGCTAAAAGAGGTTCGTTAATTTTACCATTTTGAATAAATTGGCCTAAATTAATCGATCCCAAATTACACACAGCTGTCTCTTCTCTGCTGGTGTTTAACGTAATTTCAGTGCATAAGTTTGAACTGTGAACTACGCCCACATGATCTTGCGGTGACCTGACGTTACAAGAATCTTTAAATGTTGGCCAAGGATGTCCTGTTTCAAAAAGTCGTGTTAAATGTTTACGCCATAAAGCTTTAGCTGAAATAACTTTAAACAGTCTAATTTTGCCATCTTGAGCCTTTTGCTCATACTCAACATATTTTTCATCAAAAGCACGACCATACAACTCATGAAGCTCAGGAGTTTCATCTGGTGAAAATAGCGTCCACGATTCATCATTTAAAATACGCTTCATGAAAAGATCTGGAATCCACGCAGCAGTATTCATATCATGAGCACGTCGGCGATCATCGCCAGTATTTCTTTTTAAATCTAAAAATTCTTCAAAATCATAATGCCATGTTTCCATGTAGGCAACGACTGCACCGCGACGACTACCACTACGATTGATCGCAGCTGTCGTATCGTTAGCAACTTTCATAAAT
>JAPLIQ010000033.1 GCA_026389025.1 Candidatus Babelota bacterium | reverse complement strand
GCTGGAAAAGATCTTGATCAGTTTCAAACAGCGCAGACTCAGCTTCAGTTGTAAACATATCTGCTACATCTAAAAACTCTGGTGGTTGCTGTGCTTCAATATGCTTAACTAAATAATGCACTTCTTTATCAGAAACGTACGCTCCGTGAACTCGGCGTATTTGAGGATCTTTAGCATCAATAAAAAGCATATCCCCTTTACCAAGAAGTCGTTCAGCGCCCATTTCATCTAAAATAGTTCGAGAATCAACTTTTGAAGTTACCTTAAACGAAATTCGATTTGGGAAGTTAACTTTAATCAGTCCAGTGATCACATCAACAGATGGTCGCTGTGTTGCAACAATCATATGAATCCCTGCAGCTCGTGCCATTTGAGCGATACGAGCAATTAAATCTTCTGCATCCTTACCTGTCGTCATCATTAAATCTGCAAGCTCATCAATGATCACCACAATGAACGGCATTTTTTCTAAATCAGAATTTTCAGTCATCAATCGTTGATAATCAAAAATATTTTTTGCACCCAGTTCAGCCATACGTTGGTACCGTTCTTCCATGGTCATAACGACCCATTTTAAAACAGGCACAGCCTTTTTACTGTCAGTGATGATCGGGAATAGTAAATGTGCAACGCGTTCATACGCAGTAAATTCAATTTGCTTTGGATCAACAATAATGAGTTTTAATTCATCAGGTCTTTTAGAGCACAAAAGAGAGACTAACATACAATTTAAAGCAACTGATTTACCTGACCCGGTTGACCCAGCAATTAAAAGGTGCGGCATGCTTGCTAAATCAACAACGATATGATTGCCGTACGTATCTTCACCCAAAATTAATGGCAAATGACCTTTAAATTTGGTCCATGCAGTTCCATGAAAAATATTTGAAAGTAAAACAGAATTTCTGACTTTATTTGCGACTTCAAAGCCAACCACATCTTTGCCTGGAATTGGAGCTAGAATTCGAATATTGAGAGCTTGAAGCGCCATAGCTAAATCATCTTCCAAGCCTAAAATCTTGCTGAGTTTAATATGACTTTCTGGTTTGTATTCAAAAAGAGTAATGACCGGTCCTGGATGAATTCGCATCACTTTTCCGCGCACGCCAAAAAGAGCTAACTTTTCTTCTAAAATTGCAGAATGCTCAGCGAGTGCATTGCGATCAATTTCATGATGAACTGTAGTAGTTCCTTGCACTAACATTTTTTCAATGTCTGGTAATGAGTAGGACTTAGGGCGGACAACTTTTGGCTGTACAACTTCTGCTTTTACCGTAGAGCCAAAAACATTTTCAGAGGAAGCTTGCAATGATAGATCTTCCGGTGATGCATGCTGATCAAAATGTTGCTGGTGCACTTCTTCAAGACTTTCAAGCTCAGGCTGCAGGCCAAATAAATCCTGCAGCAAAAGGTCTACATCTTTATCAATCGATGCTTCATCTTGCTCAAATTCCATAATTGATTGGTCTGAATTTGTAATTATTGATCCTTTTAAGAGTCCGTACGCCCAGCGACATGCACGCACCATGCTAAAACAGATCATTGAAATAGTTGTTGCTACCGCTCTGACCAAACGAGCTGGAAAATTATCAACTTTTGAAACGTAAGAAAAGAAAGATTGCAGTCCTCGCAAAATCCAACGCGCAACTATTAAATGAGCAAATCGTAAAACTAAAATGGTTGAAGCAAAAAGTAGCGTCCATAAAACGATACCTTTTAAAGTACGGTCAAATGATGAAAGAAACGACATAACAACAGATCCGACCACGCCTCCAGCACCACTAAATTCATAATATCCGATTTCATAAAACTGACACACGGCGCTCGACAGAGCAACAAAAAAAACTAAACCAATAATTCGATCAAGCTCTTGTTGCAGATTTTTGTACCCACTTATAAAAAACAAACTGTAGATCATTAAAAACGGAGCAAAATATGCTGGAGTTCCTAAAAGATAGACCAAAAATGCTGCAAGCGTTGCTCCAAAATAACCCAGGGTATTCTGGCACATTCCACCGGTCGCGTGATAAAAAAATGAAACATCGTCAGGTCGAAATGACATTAACGACAGCGAAACAATGATGGTTGAAAAAATCATGATGCACAGCGGACCGTACAAATGAGCATAGTGTTTAAAGTAAGCAATCAATTTTTGTTTCATTAAATACCTTTATATAATTAAACTTAAAACGATTGGAATAATCATGTAGAAAGCAAAATAATAGATTTTATTTTTCTGAATCAAACTACCAATCCAACACAACAATCCATAACTAACCAAACTTGCAACCACCATAACAAGAAGAGCTTTGAAAGAAAATAGTTTTATCATAAGTCCTGGATATTTTTGCACAGCAACCAGACCTTTTACAAAACCCGCACCAATTAAAGGAAGCTGAATCAAAAATGATAGTGCAAATGATGTTGAACCGTCATACCTACACAAAAGTCTGCCGGCGCCATATGTTGACGCAAAACGAGAAATTCCTGGCAACAAACTCAAACCTTGGACTATGCCTAAAATAACAGCGTCTTTAAAATTCCACGTCATAACTTTAGAGCCTGTCGCTCGTGAGAAGCCGTATAAAATAGTTGCTGTGATCATAAAACCAACAGGCAAAAAATAACTCGTTATAAAAAGAGTCTGTGCAATACCTGATCCCCAAAAAACAATGGAGATCAAGTCAGCAATGCCAATAAAAATAAGTGGGCGAACCAAAGACTGCCACGTACTCTTTTGTAGAAATATTTTGAAATCTATAGAACTTTGGCCAAACACCATGTTCCACCATGTCTTAAAGAAATAAAACAGTAAAATTATAATGGTCGGACCATGAAGTATAAAATCAATTGCCCATGACTCAAAAAAAATTTCTGAAAAGCAGCCAAACTTCTCACATAATTTTTGTGCTAAAATAACATGGCCAGAACTACTTACTGGCAAACTTTCAACAATGATTTGCATTAAAATCCAGATATAAAGCACCATTACAAAACCTTTTTATACAAAACATTTTTTTAATTATTTGAAAAAGATAACAATTTTTACATGACGCGTACACACATTGATAAAAATATCGAAAAAATTGAGTCCTATCTAATCATCAAGCAAGATGAAGCCAAATGCTTTGCACCTTTAATTTTCAAGTGCTATGATAGAGCCGATTCATGTAACCAACAATAAAAAGGATTCATATGAAGCACAGCTTAAAACGATTTTTAATTTTATCCGGATTACTTTTTTCAATACTTACTGAACCAAAAGAAGAATCATGCTCCACACCTTGTCCAACTGGTTGCACTCAAAGTCAAAACCTTTGGCAACCTCATGCATTCGGCACCAGCATGTCTCGAGAAATTATCTTAGAAAAGCAAGCTTGGGCTTCTGCTGACTATCGAGAAGATTGGTTTGGGACGTTCGGCGTTGGTGCTGATTACCAAACAAATAAAAGTAGCAAAAACTGTTCTTGCGGCCCAGTGCTCTGTTGTAAAAGTTTAGGATCAATGCCTTTCTGGGCTACGCAAAATGGTGAGCCATTTTTTAGTAATCAAATGACTCTTGGTAGCAACAAAAGTGGAAGCGACCTTGACGTATATCAAATGGGTATGGGACCTGTAGAAAA
>JAPLIQ010000036.1 GCA_026389025.1 Candidatus Babelota bacterium | reverse complement strand
TTTTTTGAGACTCTTTGTTGTGAGATTTAAAGCATATGTTCTTTATTTACTCTCCGAGATCCTCCTTTCATCTACTTCTTTAACTTTTTTAGTGAATCATCAAAATTATTTTTTATTGAGAATTCGGCATCATCATAGCACTTGAAATTTAGACTTGTAAAGTATTTTGTCGATCTGGCCTGATGATTGATATCTTTTCGCTTATTAAAGTGCTTAACAATAAGCTTTTTTTATTTCTATATTTTTTGTTAAAAAGGATTTTTTAGTAAAAAAGGGGGCAAGTTTTGAATCCATCTATCTATCGGATTGGTTCTCTTGATTAAAGTAGGCAGTTGGTTGTGCCTAAAAACGCATTTTTAAAAAATTTGAAAAAACGCGAGCAACTATTGATTTCAGACTCGCAAATGCTTTACCATTAAAGCAGACCATTAATCTTTATTGAAACGATTGGGCTTAAACATGAATTTTTCAGTAAAAACTAAAAATATAAAAAAATACATGCTCATGAGCTTGTTTTTGTTTGGTATGAATTTTCAGATTCGAGCATCATGGTTTAATTGTTGTACTGAGCAAGCTCCTGAGCGGCCAGAAGAAAACATTGTTGAAACCTTTAATCTAAGATTGCAGAGAGATATTTTTCTCTCACAAAAAGATGTTTTGCACTCCCAAATTGAATTAACTCAGTCTTTAAGAGAAATTAATGATGATCAAAGAAAAACTGCTCAAGATCAACAAGAAACTCGAGAGCGTCAACAAATAGTTCTGGATGGACAAAAAAAGGCTTTCAGAACTCAGGAAGAATTTTTATCCCGTCAAGCTGAAATGTCAGAAACTCAATCAGATGTTCAGTCAGAAATTCAGGAAAGCCAACTCAAGGTCTTACAAAGCCAAAAAGACGTTGAGGCAGGGCAAAAAAAGTTCTTAGAAGCTTATCACAAAGAAGTTAAAGAACGAATGGATAGTTATACTTTTCCTGATTGCGACAGTCTTTCCTCTGGATCAGATTCTACTCAGGGACCACGTGTTTTAGACACTACTCAACTCCCAAGCGCTATACCTGAATTAGATTTTACTGGCTTGTCAAATTATAGATCTAACTAAATCAACATAATTGTTGCATGTCTTAAAAGGTAATGCCACCTTGCACGCTAATGTTCCAAAGGTTTACAGCTGAATTTTTCAGGTGAGTAAATTCATAGCCTCCAGAAACTCCAACGTATGGAATGTAGCAATAGTCTTTCCAGGTGTATTGAATTTGTCCAAATGGTTTGCTTGTGTAGGCAGCATGCGCACGTTGACCGTCTATATTTAAAGCGTCATTTGCATTTTCCGGTAAACGATTGGATGCGTTTGTAGCAAGAACAATTCCTGTTGATGGTGCTGGTACGGTCTCTACTCGATCTAGAGATTCTCCAATTTTTGCTAAAGGCTGACACAGGTTAAGAGTTAATCCAAGTGACGAGAATGGAGATTGGCGACCTAAAACTGCATACTGATTATAATCAATTGCTCCTGGAATTGTGCAATCGATGCTTAATTTTTCGCACGTTCTGCCCCAGCCTTCATAGCCAACCATAAAGCTCCAGTTTCTGTGATGAAAATCAAAACCAAGCGCAAAGTTTCCTTCAGCGGCAAAAGTTGAACCTACTTCAATGGTGGTAATGTTGACTGCGTTTTGAATTGAGTTTTGGAAACTGTTTCCTGAGTATTTCGCAACGAGTAAATATTTAGAACCAAGTCCATTTCCAGCTAAATCAAATGAGCGAAGATGATTTGATTTGAAAAGGTGCATTGCCATACCGTCAAACCACAGGGCTGCATACGAGTCATCTGTGTTAGATTCCCAGAAATTCCAATGACCGATTAATTCTCCGCCAACTCCTGCGTGACCATTGCGGCCAAAAAGTGGCTGTAAAATATCGATAGCATTAGCTTTATTTCCTGTCGGAGCACAGAGTCGCACGCCGATGCCAAGATGTTTTTTCTCATCAGCTAGGACATTGTAACCAAACGCAAATTCCAAATCTCCAAAGTGAGCTTGAGAAATACGTTTACAATCGATCCGACCGAAGGCCATTTGTTGTAAAAATCCAGTAGAAGTATCACTTGCAAAAGCATCAGCAATGTTTGCAAATGGAGCTGCAGTTTCTGTGCTTGCAGCAAGAGTACCAATTGGATACGGTGCTGACTCTAGCGCGCAAGAATATGAAAGCAGTGGATTAACTGTGGTGACGCCGATTGGTGCTTTCAGTTTCATCCACCAACCACGCTCGTCACGTTGATTGCCGAGGTAGAGTAAGAGATCTACGCCAGCTTGATAAATAATTGGACTGAGCGTAATGGTACCGGTTTGCTCTGCTAACGTTGGATTGTTTTCTACAGGTCCCATACCCATTTGATATACGTCAAGGTCGCTTCCACTTTTGTTGCTACCAAGAGTCATTTGATTACTAAAAAATGGCTCACCATTTTGCGTAGCCCAGAAAGGCATTGATCCTAAACTTTTACAACAG